>NZ_NQYT01000012.1:0-33034 GCF_009192935.1 Xanthomonas sp. LMG 12461 | reverse complement strand
CCAGCGCGACTCCGCTCCGGTCCGAGAAGGCGGCGGAGGGAGGCGGAAACGCTGCGGAGTGCGCGAGGCGCTGATGTCGGGGCCGAGGATGGCGGCGGCCCACGGTTGAGCGCCGACCGCTTCGTGCACGGGACGAAGTGTGCCGGCTGTAGGTCCTGCGACGGGGCCTCACGCAAGCCGGATCCGCGCGGGGCTTCGCGCGCCGTGCCCTCACCCCAACCCCTCTCCCCCCGGGAGAGGGGTTGGGGTGAGGGTACGTCCGCCCACGGAGCCACCCCGTGAGCCAATCCAACCTCCTGGCCACCCTCTACCGCAGCGGCACCCTGCGCACGCTGGACCACGCCTTCGCGCACAGCCTGTCCCGCCTCGACCCGAACACCCCCGACCTGGTCCTGGCCGGCGCCGCCCTGGCATCGCTGGCAGTGGCCAGCGGCCACGCCGGCCTCGACCCGGCTCGCGCCAGCCTCCTGCTCGACACCCGCGACGGCGTCGTCCCCGCGCTGCCCACCGCAGACGACTGGATCCGCGCCCTGGCCGCCTCACGCTGGGTCGCACAACCCGCTGCCGAAGACTCGGCCAGCCCCGACTGCCCACTCGTACTCGAACACGGCCTGCTCTACCTGCGCCGCTACCGCGAGTACGAGCGACGCCTGGCCCTGGGCCTGCGCCGCCTCGCCGCGCAGCCGCTGCCGCATAGCGACCTCGCCGCCCTCGCACCCCTGTTCGCCCAGCTCTTCCCTCTCCCCCCGGGAGAGGGTGCCCGCAGGGCGGGTGAGGGTACGACCGCGCGTGATCTCCAATCAGCTGGCGACCGCCAAGCCCAAGCCGCCGCCCTCGCCCTGCGCCGCGCCCTGCTGCTGGTCACCGGCGGCCCCGGCACCGGCAAGACCACCACCATCGCCCGCCTGCTGCTGCTGCGTCTCGCCCAAGCCCGCGCCGCCGGCCTGCCGCCGCCGCGCATCGCCCTGGCCGCGCCCACCGGCCGCGCCGCCGAGCGCATGGCCGAGAGCCTGCGCGCCGCGGTGGCGCGCGCCCTCGCCGACGGCGTCGACCCCACCTTGGCCGAGGCCCTGCCGGCCGGCGCCAGCACCCTGCATCGCCTGCTCGGCGTCATTCCCGACCTGCCGCGCTTCCGCCACGACGCCGACAACCCGCTGCCGTTCGACCTGATCGTGATCGACGAAGCCTCCATGGTCGACCTGCCGCTGATGTGCAAGCTGGTCGATGCCGTGGCCGACGGCGCGCAACTGATCCTGCTCGGCGACGCCGACCAGTTGCCCTCGGTGGAAGCCGGCGACGTGCTTGCCGCGATCCTGCAGGCCGCCGGCCCCGGCGACGCATTGCAGGCCGACGACGCCCAGGCGCTGCAGCTGTTGCTCGGCGACAACGCGGTCGCACGCGACCACGGCGGCCTGGCCGGGCACCGCGTGCACCTGCTGCGCGGCTACCGCCAGGCCAAGGACTTCGCCCTGGCGCCGCTGGCCGACGCGGTACGCAGCGGCGATGCCGACGGCGCCCTGCGCCTGCTGCGCGGCGGCCAGCTCGCCGGCGTGCACTTCCATGACGGCGTCGACGACGCGCTCGCCGCCGGCGGCGACGCCCTGCTCGCGCACTGGCGCGCCCTCGGCGACACCGACGATCCGGCGCAGGCCCTGCGCGCCGCCGCGCGCCTGCGTCTGCTCACCGCCGTGCGCGCCGGCCCGCAGGGCGCGCGCGGGCTCAACGCGCGCATCGAACAACTGCTGGCCGAGACCGCCAGCGGCGCACGCCGCCTCGGCGCCGCCGCGCCCTGGTTCCACGGCCGCCTGCTGCTGATCACCGAGAACAGCTACCGCCACGGCCTGTTCAACGGCGACGTCGGCATCTGTCTGAAGGACGCACAGGGCACCCTGGTCGCCTGGTTCGACGGCGCCGGCGACGGCCAGGTCCGCGGCTTCCACCCGGCCGCGCTGCCCGCGCACGAAAGCGCCTTCGCCATGACCGTGCACAAGGCCCAGGGCAGCGAGTTCGAGGAAGTGTGGCTGCAGCTGCCGGCGCGCGACGCCCGCGTGCTCAGCCGCGAACTGGTCTACACCGGCATCACCCGCGCCCGCCGCGCGCTGCACATCGCCGCCAGCGAACCGGTGCTGCGCGCCGCGCTCGCCCGGCACGCGGCGCGGATCTCAGGGTTGGCGTGGCGGTTGGGGGGGGCGGAGCGGCAGCCACCACCGCCTGCAGCCGATATCCTTCCCGCACCTTCCGGCACGCCGATCCAGGGCGCGCTGTTTTGACGAGCCGCATCAGGAGCCGGCATGCGTAGCGACGACAAGGAAGCCCCCACCTCGGAATTGATCCTGTATCGCAGCGAGGATGCGCAGACGCGGATCCAGGTGCGGCTAGAAGGCGAGTCGGTGTGGTTGACGCAGCGGCAGATCGCAGAACTGTTTCAAGTCTCTGTCCCAACGATCAATGAACATCTCGGCAGCATTTTTTCCGAGGGTGAACTTGAACATGAACGAACTATTCGGAGATTCCGAATAGTTCAAGCCGAAGGCGAGCGCCAAGTGCGCCGTACCATCGATCACTACAACCTCGACGCCATCCTCGCCGTCGGCTACCGGGTCCGCTCCGCGCGCGGCACCCAGTTCCGCCAGTGGGCGACGGCGCGGCTGTCCGAGTACCTGGTCAAGGGCTTTGCGCTGGACGACGAACGGCTCAAGCGCGGGCCTGACGATGGCTATTTCGAAGAACTGCTGGGCCGCATCCGCGACATCCGCTCGTCGGAGAAGCTGTTCTGGCGCAAGGTGCTGGACATCTACGCCACCAGCGTGGATTACGACCCGTCGGCCGAGGCCAGCCAGCGTTTCTTCGCCACCGTGCAGAACAAGATGCACTGGGCGGCCCATGGCCACACCGCCGCCGAACTGCTCATGGAGCGCGCCGACGCCAGCAAGCCGCACAGCGGCATGACCAACTGGGTGGGCGCCGCGCCGCGCGCGTCCGATGCGGTCGTCGCCAAGAGCTACTTGAATGCGGAGGAGCTGGAGGCACTGAACCGCATCGTCACCGCCTACCTGGAGTTCGCCGAGCTGCAGGCCATGAACCGCAGGCCGATGACCATGGACGCGTGGATCGCCAAGCTGGACGACTTCCTGCGCCTGAGCGACCGCGACGTGCTGACCCATGCCGGCCGCATCGGCCGCGAGCAGGCGCTGGAATTTTCCAAGGCCGAGTTCGCTCGTTACAGACAGCGCACGTTGGAAGAACCGTCGCCGGTAGAGCGCGATTTCGAAGAGGCAACGCGCAAGCTGAAAGCGCTCGAGAGCGAGAAACGCCGGTCCACGCGGACCAAGCGGCCCACTGGCGAGTAAGCGAAGCGGCGTCCCGGGAACCGGCGAACTGCCGGGCCCGCAGCAACCTTCCGATGCGCGCAGGCCAGGCGAGCCCGGTGGTCGGGCTCGACGTCGCAGGACTACTTGGCCGGCACGCGCTGGTACTCGTCGCTGCCGGTGTTGAGGTGCCCATCGGCCTCGTCGATGGCGAAGTTCACCGTCTCGCCGTCGTTGGTCACCTGCAACACGCCGTCCTTGTAGATGGCCGGGTAGCTCTCGGTCTTGGGCTTGCGGGTGAAGAAGCGCGGGGTGGTGTTGCGCACCATGAACGACTCCCCGTTGCGCTCGATGTCGATCGTGTCGTCCTTCGACTCCACGTTGACCCAGTGGCCGACGAACTTCTCGCCCTCGACCCGGGCGCAGCCGGTCACCAGCATCGCCGCGGCCAGCGCGGCCCCCATCCACTTCGTCATATCCCCGCCTCCGGTGTTGGAATCGGGGCGAGGATGCGATGGGTTGGATGTATGGGAGGTCAAGAATGGGAGGAGGTCACGTCGGGCGCCGACTGATTCGAACCCGCCGCCGCGACACGCCATCCAGTGTGTTGCCAGACGAAGGAGCAGAGTGAAGCTCCGCGCTGGTAGCCATAACGGGTTGCGTCATATGGCGGATGTCGTTATGGTGAGCGCGTGATCAGGAGCTTTATCGACAAGGAAGCCGAAAAGATTTGGCGTGGTGAGCGCTCGCGCAGGCTGCCGGCCGATATCCAGCCGGTCGCCCGACGCAAGCTGCGCATGCTCAATGCCGCTGCCAGTCTCGAGGATCTGCGTGTCCCGCCGGCCAATCGGCTGGAAGCGCTGAAAGGCGATCGGCGTGGTCAGCACAGCATCCGCATCAACGACCAATGGCGCATCTGCTTCCGCTGGCAGGACGGCGATGTCGCCGAGGTCGCCATCGTCGACTACCACTGATTTCAGGCAACTCGTTATGGCATCCCTGTCCAACATCCATCCCGGCGAAGTGCTGCGCGACGAGTTCCTCGTCCCGCTCGGCATCAGCCAGAACGCCCTCGCCCGCGCCACCGGCGTACCGCCGCGTCGCATCAACGAAATCGTCCTGGGCAAGCGCGGCATCACTGCCGACACCGCCGTACGCTTGGCCGCGGCGTTCGGCACGACCGAACGCTTTTGGCTGAGCTTGCAGGCGGACTACGAACTTGAAGAGGCGCACCGCGTACTTGGTGATTTGCCTGCGCGTATCAAGAGGTTAGCGGCTTGATTATTTAGCAGCAACGGCATAACTGTACGCGACCCTGTCAATTCAAATTATTTTATATAAAACTTTCAGTTAAAAAGAAAAGGGAGATATTGTGAAAATCGTTTCTTTTTTTAACAATAAGGGCGGCGTAGGCAAAACGACGCTGACTGGAAACATAGCATCATATTTCGCGTCCGTATTAAATAAAAGGGTTTTAATTGTAGATTGTGATCCTCAATGCAATATAACCCAATATGTTCTTGGCGATGATAAAACTATAAATCTCTATTGGCCGAAAGATGGCGCTAAGGGAGAAATCCGGTCCAAAACTGTCATGGATATAGTTCAGCCAATAGTGGACGGTGATGCTACTATTAATAATGGGGTGAAACCTCTTACTTCGAAAGGAAATAGATTTTCAGTAGACCTGCTTCCTGGCGATCCAAGGTTTTCGCTTTTTGAAGATCAGCTTTCACAAGCCTGGAATGATATCCCAAGCGGCAAAGCTGGCGGATTTCGAGTATCAAATTGGCTGCGAGCCTATTTGCAATCATTAAGTAGTAAATACGACATTGTTTTTGTAGACGTAAGTCCTTCACTTGGTGCAATTAACAGGTCGGTACTGCTTTCGTGTGACAACTTCATTACGCCTCTAGGGGCTGATGCTTTCAGCTTACTAGGTGTTAGGAATATTTCTCGGTGGATATCAACCTGGATAGAATATTACGAAGTTGGAATCCAACAAGCGGAGCGATTCAATGCCGGTATGTTGGAAAGGTATGAAATATCAAAAAACATTCCAGTTAAAAATGGCTATATAGGTTATACTCTTCAGCAGTATATAGCAAAGTCTAAAGAAGGGATCCGTAGGCCGACTAAAGCATACGAAAGAATCTTGAATGATGTTCCCGTTGAGGTTGAAGATCACCTATCGAGTTTCGCCCAGCCTGGATCAGATATGAGGCTTGGTGATGTGCCAAATCTTTATAGTCTTATCCCTCTAGCTCAAACAGTGAATGCACCTATAATTTCTTTAAAGGGGAAGGATGGATTGGTTGGAAGCCAATTCATACAAGCCGAAAATTACAGATCTATTATCGGCTCTTTGGCATCTTCTATAGCAGAGCGAGTATTTTAAATGGTTGCCTGGCCAGATGCATTAATCCGAGAAATAGCAGATAGGCGTGCGTTGATTTTTATTGGCGCTGGAATTTCGAAAAACGCCTCTCCTGCGATGCCAACTTGGCCAAAACTTTTAGGTGACCTTTCTCTGAAGCTGGTGAAATCCTCTGACAAGAGGCTAGTTGGTAAGTTGATCAACCAAAATAGGCTATTAGACGCCGCTCAAATAATAACTGACGGTATTGGACGAGCAGATTTGAATGCGGCATTAAGGGCTGTATTTCAAGTCAGGCCTATTCCGCACAGTGATATATATAAAGACATACTTAGGCTTGATTTAAAAACCATTGTGACGACTAACTATGATGAATTTCTAGAGAGAAATTTTGATCATCATAGCGGTGGAAATGCGGCTTATGACGTTTGCAAATATACGTCGGGAGATCTTTTGAGCTTAGTACGTTCTCCTCAACGAATAATCGCGAAAATCCACGGGTGCATCACCGAGCCGAATGATCTAGTTCTGGATCGTATGTCCTATTTCAAGGCTAAGCAGCGATACCATGGATTCTTCAGCGTGATGTCAGCCATTTTTACCACGCACACAGTTCTTTTCCTGGGGTATTCATTGGGTGATCCCGATCTTCAAATAATATTGGAAAATACTCATGCCATCTCAGAAAGCACTCATGGCCATTATGCGCTATTGCCTAAAATTGAGCATCGGTCGATGGTTAAAGCGATAAAGCAAAGTTACAACATTTCCTGCATTGAGTATCCCGCTGGAAATCATGCAGTTGTAGCGGAATGCATGTCTGAATTGGAAAGCGCTGTCGCAGCGGATCGTGCTGGTCGAGGAGTGGCTTAAATTCAATAATCGGCATGTGAATTAAATCATTCGAGAGCTTATTGTCAACTTGAATAAAGAAGGGGTTTTGTTCTGTACGAGCAAGAAAGGAGCCATTTACTTGCTTTCTTGGGATCAAGGCACTTCCGAGTCAGGACTTCTATGCTGGCGTCGTGCTGCCGAGGGTCCGGCGCTGTACGCTGTAAGGAATGAATAGCGATCCGCCGAGCACCCGAGTGGCATCACTACGCACCAACCCGATAGCACGTCTGCCCTGGTGGCTGCTCTGGCTTGCCCTAGCCCTGTTCGCCGCGGAGTTCGTGCATTCCGTCTATCTGAAGTACGCCTCGTTGCAGTCGCCGGCCTATGCGATGTTCCTGACCCGCCGCGGCTGGCTGTGGTGCCATCTCGGTGGCGGGGCGGTCGGCCTGTTGCTGGGGGCGCTGCAGTTCGCGACGCAGCGGTGGCGGCGCTGGCCGCGGTTGCATCGTTGGGTAGGGCGGGCGTATTTCGCTGGGATGGCGGTGGCGATGGTCGGGGCGGTCGGGCTGATCGCGACCTCGCCGGCGCCGCCGTCGATCCGGGTGGCGTTCGCGGCCACGGCGCTGGCGTGGTTGGTGACCGTGTCGGTCGGACTGATGGCGATCTGGTGCGGGCAGGTGCTGCGGCACCAGCGCTGGATGGTGCGGGCCTATCTGGCGACGCTGGCGCCGGTGGTGTTTCGCTTGGCGTTGCCGTCGGCGATCGCCCTGGGCCTGACGCCGTCGCCGGGCTTGATCGCGCTGCTGCTGTGGGCCAGTTGGGTGGTGCCATTGTCGGTGTATGGCGTCGGGCGCGTGATCGCCGATGCGCGGGGCCGGCGCAAGCACTTGGCGATGCTGCCGCGTGGTGCCGGCCTCGGCGCGGGGTGATGGCCAGGCTTACGGGATCGTGTGCCGGCCGGTGATTGCCGCTGCCGGTACCGCCACGCCGATCTGCCGTCATCCCAATCCTGGGTCAGGTGCGCCAACGCTCGCGCATGCGCTGTCGCACAGCTGCGCACAACGTCTTCCAAGCATCGGCGCCGCATCGTGCAGCGCCTGCACCGCACAGAAAAACACTGCCACGCCTGCGCCCAGGCGTGGCAGCCAGCGGGACGGACGATCGCAGGCGCCGGGGGAGGAGTGCGCCTGCGTTGTCGCCCGCCGCGACCTCAGCGGAGCTTGTCGAACAGTTGCTGGCGTACGGCGATGGTGCAGGCGTCTTCGGTGAACAGGTGTTCCAGCGCGCTGTTGTCGCTGGGCTTGCCGGTGCCCAGGTCGAGCACGGTCGCCTGGTTGCTGCCGCGCGCCTTGAACGCGGCGATGGCGGTGGTGGCGTTCTTCAGCGGCACGGTGGCGTCGTTGTCGGAGCCGCACAATAGGGTCGGGGTGCGCGGCGCCCAGTCGAGCAGGTCGTTGCGCTCCAGGTCGCGCAGGAACGGGTCGTTGGCGTTGCTGGCGAAGTCCTTGTAGAAGCCGGGCTGGAAGTACTGGCGGATCTTGTCCACGCCCGGCAGGGTGTCGCCGAGCACCAGGTCGGTCAGGCTCTGGTTGCCGGGAAACAGCTTCTCCACTTTCTTCGCCCACGGATCCTGGAACACCTGCGACGGGTCGAGGTAGAGGTTCTTGTAGGTGTGCTGCATGCCGACGATGGCGTAGCTGGCCAGCACGATGCCGAAGGTGTTCTCGCCCACCGCGTTGCGGCCGCTCCAGCTGTCGCGGAAGGTCTGGCTGAGTGCGTACGGGCCGGAGATCGGCGCGCTGGCGACCAGGTTGAACTCGTTGGACAGGTGCGCTTCGATCTCGCGCTGGGTGGCCATGGCGGCATGCCCGCCCTGCGAGAAGCCGGTCAGCATGACCTTGCCCGACAGCGGGGTGTTGAGCCGTTGCAGCACCTGGCGCGCGGCGCGCATCGCATCGATGGTGGAACTGGCCTCGGACGCGGCGTGCAGGTAGGGGTGGAACGCGTAGGTGGACTGGCCGATGCCGAGGTAGTCGCTGCTCACCACCACATAGCCCTGGGTGGCGAGGTGGGTGACCATGGTGTCGTCGCCCTTGTCGTCGCGGATCTCCTTGGCCTGCTCGGCGCGGCGCTGCGACTCGGTGCCCTGGCTGTAGCTCACCAGCGGGAACGGACCGGGGCACTGGCTGCCGCCCGGCACCAGCAGCGCCGCGGACGCCGTGGTGGGTTCGCCATCGACGCCGATGGTGGCGTAGGTGAACTCGGCCACGCGCACGTCGCACTTGGCCTGGTCGGGGGATTGGTCGTTGGCCAGCAGCGTGGCGATCGCCTGGCGGGTGTAGCTGGTCAGGACATTGCTCTTGAGCACGGTGCCGCGCGCCGGTGCCGCCGTGGCGGCGATGGGCAACAACGCGCCCGCGATGCCGATGAGGGAAAGTGCGCGCAGCGCCAGCCGATTCCGCTGTGTGGCCATGGAAACATCCTCGTGTCGAATCCCGGTCGCCCGGGGGGTGGGGGAGGGCGCAAACGCTACTATGTCGTCTGCATTATTTTTGCGACACGACGAGATAATATTTAGCTGCGGTATTGATTCGCATCGCACCTGACGGAATTTCACGACACATCGCGTTGGAAAATGCCGCGATCCATCGATGCTGCGACGTGCGCTGCGCCACAGTGGCGACGAGGAAAGGATGAAAGATCCGCATGGTTTCGCGCGAATCCAGCCGAATTCCGCTGTTTCGGCTGGCTGCGTGCACGTCACAGGAATTTGTCTACGTTTCTGAAGCGGACTTTTCAGAAGTCAATAATCTTGATTTAAAGATAATCGGACGGTGGCGATAGATAATCGCGCCAGATGATCCGAATATTGTCCGCCGCCACGAAACGCGTGAGCGGCGTAAGGACAGAAGCAGGACATCGTCGACGTCGTGCGTGTCACGGCGTGTCTTGTCTGTCGCCGCGCGCGGTCGCGATGGAACTCGCACCGCGGCAGAAAAAAGCCGGCAGACCTTGCGGGCCGCCGGCTGCGATCGATCTTGCCGACCCGTGCGCGGGCCAGCGGAACGGGGTCAGCGCACCTGGTACAGCACGGTGGCGCCGGGCTTGGGTTCGAACGCGGGGACGGTCTGCTGTTTCAGCGGCGTGCCCTTGGCGTCCCACACCAGGGTTTCGGACGGGTATTCGTCCTTGCGGGTCATCGCATCGATCTGCTTGACGATCACGCTCGCGCCGGCGGGAACCTCGGGGTTCCAGGCGAACACGCCGAGCCTGCCGTAGAACACGGCCGGGGCGGTGGCGTCCAGGCGCCGGTCGGGGCACATCACCAGGCCGCGGTCGAGCATCACCCGCAGCGCGCCCACCGGCACGGCCTTCACCGCCGGCGATGTGCGGTCGGTGCTGTGGCCCGGGCAGACGTTGGCCGAGCGGGTCAGCATGTCCTCGACCACCTGCCGGTCGGGCTGGGCCAGCGCGGGCAGGGCGACGGCGGCGAGGGCGAGCGTTGCGAGAGGGAATTTCCAGGGCATGTCGAGACTCCTTCAATGGAGGAAAGACGCCGGGTTTTGCGGGACCTGCAAAGCGGGGGACAGGCGGCCGCGGCGGCGCGGGCCGACTCTAGCAACGGTGCCGGCGGCGAATGCAAAGCGGGCGTGAGGGCGCTGGCTGGGCAGCCGCTTCGGGCGTCGGGCGCTGCGCCGCGTTCGCTCCGCGTTGCCGCAGGGTCGCGGATGGAACCGCTCCGACCGTAGCGGCGTCGCTCGCTGTGTTGTCCAGCGTGCCGCCAGCGCGGAAAGCGGGCAATCGCGTGGCAAGGGATTCAGTCCGATCGCAATGGAACCCCGCATGTGCCGATGGCTTCACTCGTCGCGGCTGAAGCCGCTCCCACAGGTGCGGCGTCCGCCTCGCTGGAGGACCACGATGGGTGGGACTTCAGTCCCCACGCATTGCGCCATCCGACAGCACGCCACTCCACGCGTCGCGGCTGCATGACAGTTGACTCCCACAGGTGCGGCGCCCGCCTCGTCGGAGGATCACGCTGGGAGGGACTTCAGTCCCGACCGCAAGGATGTCGGATCGGCCGACGGCTTCGCTCGTCGCGGCTGAAGCCGTTCCGCAGGGATGAAGCCTGCGTCTCCAACGAATGCTGACCACCGCGCTGAAGGCTGGCCGCTCCTTGTGGGAGGGACTTCAGTCCCGACTGCAGCGAGGGTGGACGCACCGATCGCCCGCTCACAGCAACTCAGCGATACGGCCCCGGCCCGCGCCAGACCAGCTCGCCCTGGTGATAGACCTGCAGCATGGTGATGACCTGGCGGGCGTCGCCGATGCTCTTCAGCTCCGGCGAGTCCGGCGGCAGGGCGCGGCACTTGCCGGAGCCGCGGGTCAGGGCGATTTCCAGCGGGCAGACCATGCGGTACTCGGTGCCGGGCAGTAGGATGAACATCTCTTTCATGCCCTGCTGCTGCCAGGTGCGCAGCTGGCTCTCGCTGCCCAGGTCGTAATAGACCAAGTAGCCGCCGACTTCCAGGCTGGGCTGGGCCGCGTCCATGTCGTGGCGGTTGCCACGGCTGCCGGGGCCGGCGGCCAGGCCGCTGTTGTCCGGGGCGGTGTCGGTGTCGAGCGCGCCGGGCGGGCGCCCGGTCCAGGTCTGCGGACGGCGCTCGGTCGGCGGCGGCGGATTGCTGTCGGCGGTCTGCGCCGGACTCGGCGCCGGGGCGTCCGCGGGCGGGGTGGGCGCCGGCGGTGCCGGACGCGGCTGCGGCGCCGGGGCGGGCGCGGGTGTGTCTGCCGCTTTCGGCGTATCGACGCGATCGGGCGGCGGCACCGGGTCGTCGGACTGGGCGACCAGGGTGGATTGCACGGTGGTGGTGGCACGCGTGCGCTTGGGCGCGGCGGACGCCGGCGGCGGGCTGGGCTTGGGCGGCAGCGGCTTCACCGGCTTGTCGCTGTCGCCGAGGAAGTCCACGCGGATCCGGCTGCCGCCGGCCGCGCCCTGCGGCGTGGACATGGTGGGCTTGGCCGCGTACAGCAGGGCGAGCGCCATCAACACGTGCAGCAGCGCGCTGAGCAGCCAGGCGATCCAGCGCTGCCAGCGTTCGCTGCGGGTCTCGGCGGCGACGGGCGCGCGGTGCGACGCGCGGCTCATGCCGTCGCGGCGGCGTCGGGGAGGCCAGCCTTCATGCGGTTCCGGGGAGGGGACGAACGTGGGAGGCCGCCATCGTACCGCCTGCGCCGGCAACGGCCATGGCAGTCGATGCGATGGCCGGCACCGGCCGACACCTGGCGTTCACGCGCTGGGGGCGGCCGGCCCCGCGTCGCCCACCTGGGCGGACGGCGCGGCCGCCCGCGCGTCGATCAGACGTAGGCGCCGACCTTGAACACTTCCACCGCCTGGGTGAGCTGTGCCGACTGCTCCTCCAGCGAGCGTGCCGCGGTGCTGGCTTCTTCCACCAGCGCCACGTTCTGCTGGGTGGTCTCGTCCATGCGCGCGATGGTCTGGTTGACCTGGGCGATGCCGTTGGCCTGCTCGTGCGAGGCGGCGGAGATCTGGCCCATGAGGTCGGTGACGTGCTGCACGCTGGCCACCACCTGGTCCATGGTGGCGCCGGCCTGGTGCACCAGCGTGGCGCCGTGGGCGACGCGCTGCACCGAGTCGTCGATCAGGGTCTTGATCTCCTTGGCGGCGCCGGCCGAACGATGTGCGAGTGTTCCGACCTCCGCGGCCACCACCGCGAAGCCCTTGCCCTGTTCGCCGGCGCGCGCGGCTTCCACCGCGGCGTTGAGGGCGAGGATGTTGGTCTGGAAGGCGATGCCGTCGATCACCGCGATGATGTCGGCGATGCGCCTGGAGGCCGCCTGGATGCCGTCCATGGTTGCCACCACCTGGCCCACCACGTCGCGGCCTTCGCTGGCCACGCCGGCCGCGCCCAGCGCCAGCTGGTTGGCGCGCTGGGCGTGCTCGGCGTTCTGCTTCACCGTGGAGGTCAGTTCCTCCATCGAGGCGGCGGTCTCTTCCAGGCTGGCCGCCTGCTGCTCGCTGCGCTTGGCCAGTTCCTGGTTGCCGCTGGCGATGTCCTCGGCGGCGAAGCCGATGCTGTTGGTGGTGCGCTGGATGTGCGCGACGATGTCGGTGAGGCGGTGCACGGTGCTGTTGGCGTCGTCGCGCATGGTGGCGAACACGCCATGGAAGTTGCCGCTCATGCGCACGGTGAGGTCGCCGTCGGCGATGCAGCGCAGCAGCGCGGAGAACTTGGCCAGGTTCGCGTCGGCGGTGGCCATCATGGTGTCGAGGTTCTCGACCATGGTGCGGAAGGCGTGCTCGAACTTCTCCGGCTGGCCGCGGTGGGCGAAGTTGCCGGCGCAGGCGGCTTCGGCCAGGGTCTGGATCTGCACGTTGATCGCGTGCAGGTTCTGCTTGACCTGCTGCATCGCCGCGGTGATCGCGGCCTTCTCGCCGGGGTAGTGGGCGATGTCCTGGCTGAGGTCGCCGATGGCGTAGCGGCCCATCACCTCGGTGATGCGCAGCTGGGTCTGCACGTGCGCATCCACCAGGGCATTGGTGTCGGCGACCATGCGCCCGTACTCGCCGGGGAAGCGCTGCGCATCCATGCGGTAGCTGATGGCGCCGGCATCGTGGCGCGCAGCCATCTCGCGCTGTGCGGAAATCACCTCGTGCAGGCGCCGCTGCATCTGCTGCATGGCGCGCAGCAACTGCCCGGCCTCGTCGTGGGTGGTGACGGTGTCCGGGCTGCTCAGGTCGCCGGCGCCGATGCGCTCGGCCAGGCCCAGCGCCTGCCGCAGCGGCCGCACCACGCGGCGGGTCAGCAGCAGGGCGATCAGCGTGCCCAGCAGCAGCGCCAGCACGGTGCAGCCGACCATCAGCAGGGCGAAGCCGCGCGCAGTGGCCATCGCTTCCTTGGCGGCCTGGCGGTTCTTGGCTTCCTGCAGGTCGATGAAGGCGTTGATGCTCGCCAGCCAGTCGACGAAGGCCGGGCGCGCCTGCTGCAGCAGCAGCGCCTGCGCCTGCACGGTGTCGCCGGCATCGCGCAGCTGCCGCACCTGCGCGATCAGCGGCATGGTGCGCGCTTCGATGCCCTGGATGCGCTGCAGGATGGTTTTCTCCTGGGCGTCGCTGGAGACGGCGAGCAGGGCATCGAGCGGCTGTGCGGCGCGCGCGTAGTCGCCGGCCAGCTTGTCGATGGTCTGTTCGGTCGCCTGGCGGCTGGCCGCATCGTCCAGCAGCACCACGTCGCGCAGGGCGATGGCGCGGTCGTGCACGCTGCCGCGGAAGTTGATCGCGTAGCGCTGCTTGACGCTGTTGACTTCGTTGATCGCGGTGAGTCGCTGGTCGATGCTGTGCACGCGCTGGATGCCGACCACGGTGAGCAGGACCATCAGCACGATGATCGTGAGGAAGCCGAGCGCGAGGCGCTGGCCGATGCGCAGATTGGAAAGGGCGTGCATGGGATCGGGGGAATGGGGGGAAGGAAGAGGGATCGACGGTGGGTGACGACGGACGGGCAGGCAGGTTGCCTGCGCCCGCGTGACGCGCGCATGGCGCGGGTCCCCCGGGCCGGCGCATGGATAGCGGCGATGGCCTGTCGAACTGAAGGGAAGGGGCGAGGGCGCCCGCGGTGCCGTATCGAGAACGTGACGTTGTGCCGGTCTGCCGCGGCGGTGGCCGCCGGGCAGGTCAGGCAGGGCGCAGTGCCTGGCGAGCGACAAGACCAGGAGCGCGTCGCGCCGCCGCCGCGCGCAGGTGCAGCATGGCACCGCGCGCGGCCGGTGCTAAGGTCCGGGCATGACCGGCGCCGCCGACCCGATCCGCTTCCAGGCGACACTGCTGCGTCCAGCCACGCCGCCGGACGCGTCCTGGTGTCTCCTGCTGCTGCCTGCGGCGGCCAGCGCCGCGCTGCCCACGCGTGGCCTGGCCAGCGTGGAGGGCCGGTTCGCCGGGCATCCGTTTCAGGCCACGCTGCAACCCGATGGGCAAGGCGGCCACTGGCTGCAGGTCGAGGAGGCGATGCGGGCAGCCGCGGCGGTCGAGGTCGGCACCACGATGACCCTGGAGATCGCGCCGGCGGCGGTGGAACCGGAACCCGTGCTGCCCGACGACCTGGCGCGCGCGCTGGCCGCGCATCCGCCTGCGCGTGCGGCCTGGGACCCGCTGACCACGGTGGCGCGGCGCGACTGGATCTTCTGGATCGGCGCGGGCAAGCAGGCGCAGACGCGGGTCAAGCGCATCGCCAGCACTTGCGACATGCTCGCTGCGGGCAAGCGGCGGGTCTGTTGCTTCGACCGCTCGGGCATGTACAGCAAGGCCTTCGCCGCGCCGCAGGCGCAATGAGGTCATGGCGCGCACGCCTGGCGTGGCCGCCGTCGCGACAGGATCCTCGCAAGCGCCTGCCTATACTCCGTGACGTCCATCCATGAGGCCCACCGCATGAGTGCATCCACCTCTTCGTCCGCCGCCGCCGCACCGGGCAGCCTGCGCCGCTCGGTGTCCAACACGCTCAAGGGCTCGGCCGGCAACCTGGTGGAGTGGTACGACGTCTACGTCTACTCGGTGTTCGCCACCTACTTCGAATCGCAGTTCTTCTCCAAGGAGGACAAGAACGCCACCTTGTACGTGTGGGCGATCTTCGCGGTGACCTTCCTGATGCGCCCGATCGGCGCCTGGTACTTCGGCCGCTTCGCCGACCGCTACGGCCGCCGCCTGGCGCTGACCGTGTCGGTGTCGGTGATGGCGGCCTGTTCGTTCCTGATCGCGGTGACGCCCACCGTGGCCAGCATCGGCGGCGCGGCGGCGGTGGTGCTGCTGCTGGCGCGCCTGCTGCAGGGCTTCGCCACCGGCGGCGAGTACGGCACCAGCGCCACCTACATGTCCGAGGCGGCGATCCCGGGGCGGCGCGGCTTCCTGTCCTCCTTCCACTACGTCACCCTGGTCGGCGGCCACGTGCTGGCGCAGGCGGTGCTGTTCGGGATGCTGCACTTCTTCGACAAGGGCCAGATTTCCGAATGGGGCTGGCGCGTGGCCTTCGGCCTGGGCGGCATCGGCGCGCTGGTGGTGTTCTGGCTGCGGCGCACGATGGACGAGTCGCTGACCTCCGAGTCCATCGCCGCGGCCAAGCAGGGCAAGGACAGGTCCTCCGGCTCGCTGCGCGAGCTGTTCGTGCACCAATGGCGCCCGCTGCTGCTGTGCTTCCTGATCACCGCCGGCGGCACCGTGGCGTTCTACACCTACTCGGTGACCGGGCCGAAGATGATCCAGACCGCCTTCGCCGGCGACGACGTCATGGCCGGCACCATCATCAACCTGGCCGCGCTGATCGTGCTGATGCTGATGCAGCCGGCGGGCGGCTGGCTGTCGGACATCATCGGGCGCAAGACCCTGCTGGTGTTCTTCGGCATCGGCGGCGTGCTCTACACCTGGTTCCTGGTGCTGGAGCTGCCCAGGCAGAGCGACTGGCTGAGCGCGTTCGCGATCCTCACCGCGGGCTTCGTCATCCTCACTGGCTACACCTCGATCAACGCGGTGGTGAAGGCCGAGCTGTTCCCCACCCATATCCGCGCGCTGGGCGTGGGCCTGGGCTATGCGCTGGCCAATTCGGCCTTCGGCGGCACCGCGCCGTTGCTGTACCAGGCCTCGCTGAAGACCGGCCACGTCACCACCTTCGTCTGGTACGCCACGGCGGTGATCGCGGTGTCGCTGGTGGTGTACATGTTCTTCCTGACCAACAAGGGGTCCAACTGGCTCGACCACGAGGGCGAGATGCACGCGCGCCGGCGCTGACCGGCGCGGCGCCGGCCCGGGCGATGCGCATGCCGCCCGGGCGCGGAGCAGGCGGACGCTGAACGGCGCACCCGGTATCGGCCGGGTCGTCCCGCCGCGCGGAGGCCGCGCATGCGGCGGCTGCCAGGCGACTCGGGTACCATGCAGCCCCCTTACGGGCGTTCCCCCCATGGCCGATTCCGACAACAGCTCCACTCCCCCGGTGACCCAGGCGCAGGCCGAAGACGCAGTGCGCACCCTGCTGCGCTGGGCCGGCGAAGACCCCACCCGCGAGGGCCTGCTGGACACCCCGCGGCGCGTGGCCGAGGCCTATGGCGACTGGTTCAGCGGCTACCGCGCCGACCCGCGCGAATACCTGCTGCGCACCTTCGAGGAAGTGGCCGGCTACGACGAGCTGATCGTGCTGCGCGACATCGAGTACGAAAGCCACTGCGAACACCACATGGCGCCGATCATCGGCAAGGTCCACGTCGGCTACCTGCCGCGCGGCAAGGTGGTGGGCATCAGCAAGCTGGCGCGCGTGGTCGAGGCCTACGCGCGGCGCTTCCAGGTGCAGGAGAAGATGACCGCGCAGATCGCCCAGTGCATCCAGGACGTGCTGCAGCCGCTGGGCGTGGGCGTGGTGGTGGAAGGCGCGCACGAGTGCATGACCACCCGCGGCATCCACAAGCGCGGCGTCAGCATGGTCACCTCGAAGATGCTCGGCACCTTCCGCGAGGACGCGCGCACCCGCGCCGAGTTCCTGCGCTTCATCGAGCGCGTGCGCTGAGTCTGCGGATGCGGTGGTGGTCGGTTCCTGCATGAAGCCGCATGTCCGGATCGCCGGCTATCGCCAGTTGCGCGAACAGCCGTTGTGGAAGCTGCTCGCCGCCGACCATGCCCCCGAGCTGATCGGCCTGCTGCAGACCCTGCTTGGCGACGCCCAGCGGCGGCTGCCGGCCGATGTGCTGCACGAGCGCCTGCAGCGCCAGCTCGATGCGCTGAAGGACGACGAGCTGTCGCGCGAACTGCCGCGCACCGCGCAGGCCTACGTGGCGCACTGGCTGGCGCAGGGCTGGCTGGAGCGGCGTCTGCCCGAAGGCGATGCGCAGGAAGAATACGAACTGTCGCGGCAGGCGGCGCAGGCCATCCGCTTCATCGCCGGCGTGCGCGACAGCGCCAGCGTGGCCACCGAGAGTCGGCTGTCGCTGGTGATCCAGCAGCTGGTGCAACTGGCCGGGCAGACCGAGACCGATCCGGACGCGCGCCTGGCCGCGCTGCGCGCCGAGCGCGAGCGCCTGGACGCGGAGATCGAGCGCGTGGCCGCCGGCAAGCTGGCCGCGCTGGACGGCAAGCGCGCGCTCGAACGCACCCGCGACATCATTCGCCTGTCCGACGACCTGACCGAGGATTTCCGCCGGGTCCGCGACGATTTCGAGCGGCTCAACCGCGAGTTCCGCGAGCGCATCATCGACGACGAGGGCGCGCGCGGCGACGTGTTGGAGAAGCTGTTCGCCGGTATCGACGTGATCGGCGAGAGCGAGGCCGGGCGCAGTTTCCAGGCGTTCTGGAGTCTGCTCAACGATGCCGAGCAGAGCGTGCAGCTGGATGCGGCGCTGGAGGCGCTGCTGGCGCGCGGCTTCGCCCGCCGCCTGGACCGCCACGAACGCGCCTTCCTGCGCGGGCTCACCGGCACCCTGCTCGAACGCGGCGGCCAGGTGCACGAGGTGATGCAGCATTTCGCGCGCAGCCTGCGCGGCTTCGTGCAGAGCCGCGGCTACCTGGAACAGCGCCGGCTCAACCAGTTGCTGAAGCAGGCGCAGGGCGAGGCGCTGCAGTTGCGCGACCAACTGCATGCCACCGCGGCCACCGGTTACGTGCTGCCGCTGAGCAGCGCGCGGCTGCGCTCGCCGTCGCAGTGGCGCCTGCACGACCCGCGCAGCCAGCTGGTGGACGGGCGGGTGCAGGCGGCCGAGGCGGCGACGATCTCGCTGGACAGCGTCGGCGACCTGGTGGCGCAATCGGAGATCGACCTGCGCGGCCTGCGCAACGACCTGCACGACCTGCTCGGCCGCCAGCCGCAACTGAGCATCGGCGAGGCGCTGCGGCAGCGCCCGGCGGCGCAGGGCCTGGGCAGCGTGATCGGCTACCTGGCGCTGGGCACCCGCCATGGCGTGGTGGTCGACGGCGAATGGGAAGCGGTGCAATGGGAGGGCGGCGACGGCCAGGTCAGGCGCGCGCGCATCCCGCTGGTGTGGTTCACCAAGGAAAAACGCAATGAACTGGTCTGACGAATTCCACGGCCACGACGCCGATGCCGGCGATGTCGCCGCCACGTCCGCTGCGGCCGATGGCGGCACCGCGCTGTTCGCCGGCGACAGCGGCAGCCTGCCGCTGGAGGCGCGGCGCGCGCTGTGCCAGCTGCTGTCCGGCCCCAGCGTCGATGCCTACCGGCACGGCCCGCTGTGGCAGGCCTTGCTGCGCCACGAGGCCGCGGTCCGCCGCGTGCTGAGCGAGCTGTTCCTGGAACTGGTGCTGGACCGCGATGGCGGTGTGGCGTTCGCGCGCCAGGCCGATACCGGAGAGCTGGAGACCCCGGCGTTGCTGCGCACCGCGCCGCTGACCTTCATCGAGTCGGTGCTGCTGCTGTTCCTGCGCCAGCAACTGGCCGAGGCCGACACCCGCGGCGAGCGCGCGGTGGTCGACGAGGCGCAGTTGCTGGAAGTGCTGTCGGTGTACGAGAAGAACGTCTCTACCGACCGCGCCGGCTTCGCCCGGCGGGTGCTGGCGGCGATCGCCAAGATGCGCGACAACCACCTGCTGTCCAAGCTGCGCGGCAGCGAGGACCGCTACGAAGTCTCGCCCGCGCTGAAGCTGCTGTTCTCGGCCGAGGACGTGCAGGCGCTGGCGACGGCCTATCGCGGCCTGCGCGAGGGCGCGGCCGAGGCGGCGCCGTGAGCGGCCCGCGCCCGCACGTCGCGCACGCCTAGCGCCGGCTTTGCACCGTGCGCCGGCCACCGTGGCGGCCGTCCCCGTTTTCCGATGAGTTCCCGATGACGTCCCTGTCCGAATCGTCCACCGTCCCCGTCGCCCCGTCCCTGTTCGCCGAGACCCTGGCCGAGCAGCGCGCACAGCAGTACCGCATGCGCCGCCTGCAGGTGCACAACTGGGGCACCTTCAACGGCCTGACCGACGTGCCGATCGCCGAGAAGGGCTTCCTGTTCGTCGGCCGCTCCGGTTCGGGCAAGTCGACCCTGCTCGATGCGATGTCGGCGCTGCTGACCCCGCCGAGCATCGTCGACTTCAACGCCGCCGCGCGCGAGGCCGAGCGCAGCGGCCGCGACCGCAGCCTGGTGTCCTACGTGCGCGGCGCCTGGGCCGACCAGCAGGACAGCGCCTCCGGCGAGATCGCCACCCAGTACCTGCGCAAGGGCGCGACCTGGTCGGCGCTGGCGCTGGAGTACCGCAACGCGCAGGGCCAGGCGGTGAGCCTGGTGCGGCTGTTCTGGATCGCCGGCAGCGGCACCGCCGCGGCCGACGTGCGCAAGCACTACATGGTGGTGCCGCGCGGCTTCGACGTGGCCGCCGAGCTGGACGGCTTCGACCTGGACCTGCGCCGGCTCAAGCTGCGCCTGGGCGAGGACGTGCACCACTTCGACAGCTTCGCCGGCTACGCCGAGCGCTTCCGCCACCTGCTCGGCATCGGCAACGAGATGGCGCTGCGGCTGCTGCACAAGACCCAGTCGGCGAAGAACCTCGGCGATCTCAACGCGTTCCTGCGCAGCTTCATGCTCGACGAGCCGCGCACCTTCGAGGCCGCTGACCGCCTGGTCGAGGACTTCGCCGAACTCGACGGCGCGCACCATGCGGTGGTGACCGCGCGGCGCCAGGTGGAAACCCTGACCCCGGCGCGCGACTACCACGCCGAACTGCTGGCGCTGCGCCACAGCGTCGGCGAGTTGCGCGAACTGCAGCTGGGCATCGACGGCTACCGCGAGCAGCGCCGCCTGGCCCTGCTCGATGCACGCCTGCTGGAACTGGACACCCAGGACCGCGGCCTGGCCGGCGAGGAAGGGCAGCGCCGCGAAGCGCTGGACAACCACGAACAGACCCTGGCCGAGCTGGAGACCCAGCAGCGCGCGCAGGGCGGCGAGCAGGTCGAGGCGCTGGAGCGCGAACGCGGCCGCGTCGAACGCGAGCGCGACGAGCGCATGCGCCGCCGCAGCCAGGTCGAACAGGCCTGCCGCCAGCTCGGCATGGGCCTGGCCGGCAGCGCCAGCGGCTTCGCCGAACAGGTGGCGCAGGCGCGCGCGCTGCGCGACGGCGTCGCCGGCGAGGCCAGCAGCCTGGACGAGGCGATCGCCGAACGTATGGCCGAGCGCCGCGAGGACGAACGTCGCTTCGCGGTCATCCGCACCGAGATCGAGGCGCTGCTGAAGGCGCCCTCGAGCATTCCCGCGCCGATGCAGGCGCTGCGCGCGCGGCTGTGCGCCGAAACCGGCCTGCCCGAAGCGGCCCTGCCGTTCGTCGGCGAACTGGTGCAGGTGGAGGCCGACCAGGCCGCCTGGCGCGGCGCCATCGAGCGCGTGCTGCACGGCTTCGCGCAGTCGCTGCTGGTCGACGAGCGCCACTACGCCAGCGTCGCCGACTGGGTCAACAAGACCCAGCTCGGCACCCGTCTGGTGTACTTCCGCGTGCGCCACAACGCGCCGCTGCAGCAGCGCGAGCCCGACGCGAAGTCGCTGCTGCGCAAGCTGGAACTGCGCGACCATGCCTATGCGCCGTGGCTGCGCCAGGAACTGGCGCGGCGTTTCGACTACACCTGCGTCGATACCGTGGCGCAATTGCGCGATGCCGAGCGTGCGATCACCCGCGAGGGCCAGGTCAAGCATCCGGGCGATCGCTACGAGAAGGACGACCGCCACGCGGTCGGCGACCGCAAGCGCTGGCTGCTCGGCTACGACAACCGCGACAAGCTCAAGGTCTTCGAGCGCGAGGGGCAGACCCTGGCGCAGCGCATCGCCGCCTGCGATGCCGACGTGGCCGCCCTGCGCAAGCAGCGCGAACAGGACCAGGGCCGGCAACTGGCCGCGCACACCCTGGCCGAGCGTGAGTGGGACGAGATCGACGTCGCGCCCAAGCTGCAGCGCCTGAGCGACATCGCCGAGCAACTGCTGCAACTGCGCGAAGGCGACACCGCGCTGCGTGCGCTGGGCGAGCAGATCGCCACTGTCCGCGCGCGCCGCGACCAGGCGCGCCGCACCTACGAGGACGTGCGCCTGGAGCGCGCGCAGGTGAGCCGCGAGCGCGCCCGACTGGAGGCGCAGCGCGAGACCTGCGCCGCACGCGTGGCCACCGCGGTGATCGGCCCGGCGCAGGTGGCGGGGCTGGACGCGCGGCTGGCGGCGCTGCCGCCGCTGAGCCTGGACAACCTGGAGGCGCATCTGCGCAGCGTCGAGCGCGGGCTCGGCGAACAGCTGGCGCAGAGCCAGGCGCAGGACGCGCGGCTGAGCCAGCAGGTGCTGGATTGCTTCCGCCGCTACTGCCAGCAGTGGCCGGAGGACAGCGGCGACTTCACCGTCAGCCTGGCCAGCGCCGACGACTTCCTGGCGCGCCTGCAGCGCCTGGAGAGCGACGGCCTGCCGCGCCACGAAGGCCGCTTCTTCGACCTGCTGCAGACCCAGAGCAAGAACAACCTGCTGGCCCTGCAGCGCTACACGGCCGAAGCGCACAAGGCGATCAAGCAGCGCATGGACGAGGTCAACGCCAGCCTGGAACAGGTGCCGTTCAACCGCGGCACCCTGCTGACCATCGAAGTCAGCGACCGGCGCCTGCTCGAGGTGCAGGAGTTCCAGCAGCAATTGCGCGCCGTGCTCGGCCATCAGCAGACCGAGGATCGTGCGCTGGCCGAGGCGCAGTTCGCCATGCTGCGCGGGCTGGTGCAGCGGCTCGGCGCGCAGGAGCCGGAACTGCGGCGCTGGCGCGAGCAGGTGCTGGACGTGCGCCAGCACGTGGAGTTCGTCGGCGTGGAACTGGATGCGGACAGCCGCGCGCAGGTGGAGATCTACCGCAGCGGCGCCGGCAAGTCCGGCGGCCAGCGCCAGAAGCTGGCCACCACCTGCCTGGCCGCGGCGCTGCGCTACCAGCTTGGCGGCGAGGACGGCGAACTGCCGCGCTATGCCGCAGTGGTGCTGGACGAGGCCTTCGACAAGGCCGACAACGAGTTCACCGCGCTGGCGATGAACATCTTCGAGAACTTCGGTTTCCAGATGGTGGTGGCCACGCCGCTGAAGTCGGTGATGACGCTGGAGCCGTTCATCGGCGGCGCCTGCTTCGTCGAGATCAGCGGCCGCCACAACTCCGGCGTGCTGCTGATCGAATACGACGAGCAGGCGCACCGGTTGAAGCTGCCCGAGCGCAGCCGCAACGAGGCGACGACGCCTGCGGTGGAGTCCGGCGCGGCGGTGGACCAGGCCGGTCCCGATCTGCCACCGTCGACCGCGGACGCAGCGGCCACCATCGCCGAGCCCGGCACAGCCGCTGTGGCGGACACCGTTGCCGCGCCGGCGCGTGCCTCCGCCAAGGCGCGCGATGGCCGCGGCAATGGCGCCAAGTCGACCACGCGCAAGACGTCGCCAGCGACGCCCGGCAAACGTGGCGACACGCGTGCCGCGCCGTCCTCGGCCAAGGCCACCTCGGCGAAGGCGCCACGCCCGCCCGCCGCGGCTGCGGCAGCTGTGTCCGCGGCAACGCGGCCAGCCGCGCGGTCTGCGTCGGCGAAGCCGGTGAAAGCAGCCACAGGCAGCAAACCTGCGAAGCCGGCCAAGGCTGCAGCAGCCAAGACGCCGCCTGCGACCGCCAAACGCCGCGGCCACTGAGCGGCACTTGCGGTCGCGCGTGCCGATCGGCCGCGCGCTGCAACATCGTTGGGAGGGATGGCACGCGGCAACCACACGGTGCCGCGCACTGCACTCAGTGCAGCAGATCCCAGCCCATCTTGCCGATCAGCACCACCACCAGCACCAGGAACAACCGCCGGATCAGCGGCGTGCCGCCGCGCAGCGCCAGCCGCGTGCCGGTCACCGCGCCGGCCACATTGGCCACGGCCATCGGCACCGCCGCGGCCAGCAGGATCTTGCCGCTGGGCACGAAGAAGCACAGCGCGGCCAGGTTGGTGGCCAGGTTCACCACCTTCGACGCGGCCGAGGCGCGCAGGAAATCCAGGCCGAAGAAGCGGATGAACAGGAAGATCAGGAAGCTGCCGGTGCCCGGCCCGAAGAAGCCGTCGTAGAACCCGATCGCCGCGCCGATCGCCAGCGCGATCGCCAGTTCGCGGCGGCCGATGTGGCGCGGGCGGTGCAACGCGCCGAAGTCCTTCTTGACCAGCGTGTAGCCCAGCATCGCGATCAGCAGCACCAGGATCAGCGGGCGCACCGCCTGTTTCGGCAGCAGGCTCACCGCCGTGGCGCCGAGGAAGGCGAACACGAACGCGGCGGCGGTCGCGTACAGCACCGGCCGCCACGGCAGGCGCACGTGGCGCGCATAGCGCCAGGCGGCGGTGCCGGTGCCGGCCATGGAACTGAACTTGTTGGTGCCCAGGATCACCGCGGGCGCCTGTTGCGGCAAGGTCGCGAACAGCCCGGGCAACTGGATCAGGCCGCCGCCGCCCACCGCCGCGTCCACCAGCCCGGCGACGAAGGCGATGCACAGCAGCCAGGGCAGTTCGGTGGGGATCGACTCGAGCACGCCGGCGCTCCGCGCAAGGGGCCGCAAGCATAGCCGCCACCGGCCGCGACGCGTGCGCGGCGTGCGTCGTGTCGCCGCAGCCGGCACAATCGGCACATGTCTCCGTCCGCCCCGCGCCTTGCCGATCCCTGCCCCTGCGGCCGTCCGCGCGACTACGCGCAGTGCTGCGGGCCGTACCACGCCGGCACTCCTGCACCGGATGCCGAATCCTTGATGCGCTCCCGCTACAGCGCCTACGTGCGCCAGGACGCCGATTACCTGCGCGCGAGCTGGCATCCGTCGACCTGCCCGCCGCAGGTGGAGATCGATCCGCGCACGGCGTGGCTCGGCCTCACCGTGCAGCGCGTGCTGCAGACCGGCGCCGACAGCGCCGAGGTCGCCTTCCTGGCGCGCTATCGCATCGGCGGCGGCAGCGCCGTGCGCATGACCGAGCACAGCCGCTTCGTGCGCGAGGATGGGCGCTGGTACTACCTCGACGCGCTGGACTGAGCGGCGCGCGTCGCGCCGACGGGGCGCACGCCTGCACACCGCCGTTCGTTGGCGGGGCAAGCGTTGGCCCTCTGGCGCTTCGAACGGAATGCCGCAGTGGCCCGAACGCCATGCGTGTCGCGGCCGCGACGTCGTGCCGCGCGATCCGCCAACCAGGCCACGCTCGGAACGCGCTGCCGGTCGCGTGCCTGCCGCCCGCGCCGCGTGAGCGGAGCGCACACGCGCCGGTTGTTTATGATGTCGGCCCTGCCGTCGGCGAGGATGTTGCGATGATGCGTTTGGCCTGGATCCTGCTGCTGGCGGCCCCGTGCGCGCTCGCGCAGACCCCACCCGCGGCGGCGCCGTCCACGCCCGATCCGGCCTTCGCCAGCTGCGTGGCCGGCCTGCGCCCGGCCGCGGCCAAAGCGGGTGTCGCCGAGGCGTCGTTCGATCGCTTCACCGCCGGCCTGCAGCCGGACCCGAGCGTGCTGCCGCTGCTCGACGCCCAGCCCGAGTTCACCACGCCGATCTGGGATTACCTGGCCGGCCTGGTCGACAGCCAGCGCATCGACGATGGTCGCGCCATGCTCGCCGCGCATCGCGACCTGCTCGCGCAGGTGGCGCAGCAGTACGGTGTCGACCCGGAGACGGTGGTCGCGGTGTGGGGCGTGGAGAGCGACTACGGCCGCATCTCCGGCAAGCGCCCGCTGCTGGTGTCGCTGCTGACCCTGTCCTGCGAAGGCCGCCGCCAGCCGTTCTTCCGCAGCGAGCTGTTCGCGCTGCTGAAGCTGCTGCAGGCCGGCGACCTGCGCCCCGAGGGCCTGACCGGGTCCTGGGCCGGCGCCTTCGGCCATACCCAGTTCATGCCCAGCACCTACGCCCGCGTCGCCGTGGACGGTGATGGCGACGGCCGCCGCGACCTGGTCGCCAGCATTCCCGATGCGCTGGCCTCCACCGCCAACTATCTCAAGCTCGCCGGCTGGCAGAGCGGCCAGCCGTGGGGGCTGGAGGTGAAGCTGCCGGCGGGCTTCGACCCGGCGCTGGCCGGGCGCACCCAGCGCCGGCCGCTGTCGGACTGGCGCGCGCGTGGCCTCACCGCCGCCGACGGCGGCGCGCTGCCGGCGTTGGCCGCGCAGACGCCGGCAGCGGTGCTGATCCCGGCCGGCGTGCACGGCCCGGCGTTCCTGGTGTTCCGCAACTACGACGCGATCTACGCCTACAACGCCGCCGAAAGCTATGCGCTGGCGATCGCGCTGCTGTCCGACCGGCTGCGCGGCAAGCCCGGGCTGGTCGCGGCCTGGCCGACCGACGATCCGGGCCTGGGCCGCCCCGAGCGGCGCGAATTGCAGACCCTGCTGCTGGCGCGCGGCCACGCCATCGGCCAGGCCGACGGCGCCATCGGCACCGCCACCCGCCGCGCGATCCAGGCCGAGCAGCAACGCCTGGGCCTGCAGCCGGCGGACGGTCGCGCCGGGCAACGCATCCTCGATGCGCTGCGCCGCGAGGCCGGCGGCGCGCCTGCGGCACCCGCGCCGACACCGGCCACGCCGCCGCAATCGCCTGCACCGGCATCGTCGCCAGCACCCGCACCCGCACCGCCACCTACACCTACATCTACACCTACACCTACACCTACAAAGACGCAGTTCGGCGGCACCCCGCCCACCGCATTCCGGCTGCCGGCCGCTTACCCAGCCTTCGCCCACTCCCCCGCGCCACGGAGCATCCACCCCATGTCCGACGTCCCCGGCCTGAGCACAGGCGATTTCCACGGCTATCCCTCGCTGCTGGTGGAGACCCCGCAGTCCACCGCCGCGATCAGCCTGTTCGGCGGCCAGGTGCTGTCGTTCGTGCCCAAGGGCGGCACCGACGCGCTGTGGCTGTCGCCGAGCGCGCAGCCCACCCCGACCCCGATCCGCGGCGGCACCCCGGTGTGCTGGCCGTACTTCGGCCGCCAGGGCCAGAGCGACGCCGTACCCGCGCACGGCTTTGTGCGCACCGTACCCTGGCAACTGAAGGACGCGCGGCGCGAGGCCGACGGCACGCTGGTGCTGACCCTGGCGCCGCCCGACTTCGACGACCTGCCGCTGCGCCTGCGCATGCAACTGCGCATCGGTGCCACCCTGGAGCAGCGCCTGGTCACCGACAACGTCGGCACCGCGCCGGCCCGCTTCACCCAGGCGCTGCACAACTACTTCCGTGTCGCCGACGCCACCCAGGTGCGGGTGCAGGGCCTGGACGGCCTGGACTACCTGGACAAGTTCGAGAACTACGCCACACCGCATCGCCAGCACGGCGACTGGAGCCTGCAGGATCCGCGCGACCCCGGCCGCAGCGACCGCATCTACACTGGCGCCGGCGGCCGCTACACCCTGCTGGACCCGGGCCTGCAGCGCCGCATCGAGATCGCCACCACCGGCAGCCGCACGCTGGTGGCCTGGAACCCGGGCGAGGCCGGCGCACAGAAGATGGCCGACGTCGGCCCGCACTGGCGCCAGTTCGTGTGCCTGGAAGCGGCCAACGCCGGACCCGAGGTGATCGAACTGGCCCCGGGCGCCCAGCACGTGCTGCAGCAGACGATCTCTGTCGCGGCGTTGTGACCCCGGCCGAGTGACCGCGGCCGGACGGGGGCACCACCTGTTGCGGCCCGGCAGTCGGCATTGGTGACGGTCCGGCCGTGACTGCTGCGCCGCCGCGCCTTGGTGGCATGAGTGGCGCCGCTGCCTCCGCCGGACCCTCACCCCCGACCCCTCTCCCGACGGGAGAGGGGAGTCGCTCGGTGTAGAGGACGTCGGTTCCGACACAATCCGCCAAGCCTCGACCCTGTTGTGGGAGGGACTTCAGTCCCGACGCCTTGGTCCTTCAGGTCGCGGTTGAGACCGCTCCTGCGACAAGCAGCCTGGCTGCGCCGCTGGTGCAGGAAGGGGGCTTGGGCTTCGAGTCGCAATCAGCCAGCCCGGAAACTTCTGTGGGAGGGACTTCAGTCCCGACGCCATGACCCCACCGGTCGCGGTGCAAGCGCTCCTGCGACGGCCAGCCGAGCCACCACGGTGTCGCAGGCACGCCGCCCGTTCCGATCGGTCACCTTCCACACCCACGGGTGCGCCGATGACCAGGTACGCCGATTACACTGCCGCGTCCGCAAGGAGGCCTGCCGTGCACGCTCCGACTCCCGCTGTCCGCTCACGCCGCGCCGCGGTCGCCTTCATCTTCGTCACCCTGCTGATCGACGTGCTGTCTTTCGGCGTCATCATTCCGGTGCTGCCCACGCTGGTGCGCGGCTTCACCGGCGGGGACTTCGCCGCCGCGGCCAGGTGGGTCGGCTGGTTCGGCTTCCTGTTCGCCGCGCTGCAATTCGTCAGCTCGCCGCTGCAGGGCGCATTGTCCGACCGCTACGGCCGGCGCCCGGTGATCCTGGCCTCGTGCCTGGGGCTGGGCGTGGACTTCATGGTGATGGCGCTGGCGCAGAGCCTGCCGGTGCTGCTGCTGGCGCGCATGGTCTCCGGCGTGTTCTCGGCCAGCTTCACCTCGGCCAACGCCTACATCGCCGACATCACCCCGGCCGACAAGCGCGCCCAGGCCTACGGCATCATCGGCGCCGCGTTCGGCGTCGGTTTCGTGGTCGGTCCGCTGCTGGGCGGCTGGCTCGGCAGCCTGCACCTGCGCGCCCCGTTCTGGTTCGCCGCCGGGCTGGCTCTGCTCAACTTCCTCTACGGCCTGTGGGTGCTGCCCGAATCGCTGGCGCCGGAACGGCGCACCGCGCGCGTGGACTGGGCGCATGCCAATCCGTTCGGCGCGCTGCGCTTGCTGCAGCGCTATCCGCAGGTGTTCGCGCTGGCCGCGGTGATCTTCCTGGCCAACCTGGCGCACTACGTCTACCCGAGCATCTTCGTCCTGTTCGCCGACTACCGCTTCGGTTGGGGACCGAAACAGGTCAGCTGGGTGCTGGCCCTGGTCGGTGTGTGCAGCATCGTGGTCAACGCCGTGCTGGTGGCGCGGGTGGTGCGCCGCTTCGGCGAGCGCGGCGCGCTGTTGTTCGGCCTGGGCTGCGGCGTGATCGGCTTCGCCATCTACAGCGTGGCCGGCAGCGGCGCGCTGTTCCTGCTCGGCGTGCCGATCAGCGCGCTGTGGGCGGTGGCCGGGCCGGCGGCGCAGGCCATCGTCACCCGCCACGTCGGCGCCGACGCGCAGGGCCGCATCCAGGGCGCACTGATGAGCCTGGTCAGCCTGGCCGGGGTAATCGGGCCGCTCTTGTACGCGTGGGTGTTCGCCGCCTTCATCGGCCCGCACGCGTTGCTGCACTTCCCTGGCGTGCCGTGGCTGCTGGCGGCGCTGCTGCTGGGCGGCGGCTGGATCGTGGCCTGGCGCCGCGCGCGGGTGCCGGAGGCCGCGGCGGCCGGCGGCTGAGGCGCAGCTCCGGCGGCGCGTCCGGCATGAACGGCTCAGCTTGCTGGGATGGGCGTCGCGGCTCCCGCGCTGCCTCGCCTGGCACCGCGCGGTCGCGATTGTTACGCTGTGTCCTCTCTTTCGTCGCGGCCGGCCGGCTGCTGTACCAGTCGCCTGCATGATGTCCCCTCCCGACGGAACCGCCCTGCCGTTGACCGCTGCGCGCCTGCTGCGCGAGGCCACTGCGCAGCAGCACCAGGCGGTGGAAGACCTGCCGGCGATGCGCGCGCTGATGGACCCGGCACTGTCGCTGTCCGCCTATGTGCAGGTGCTGCGTCGCCATCACGCGGTGCTGGCCGGCTGGGAACAGCGCGAAGCGGCCTGGCTGCGCGACTGCGGCGATGCGCAGTGGCAGTACCAGCCGCGCACCCCGCTGCTGGCGCAGGATCTGCATGCCCTGCAGGCAACGCCGCCAGCGCCGCAGCCGCTGCCGCCGGCCGTCGACGTCGGCGCGCGTTGGGGCATGCTCTACGTGGTCGAAGGCTCGCGCCTGGGCGGCCGGGTGATCGCCCGGCACCTGCGGCAGACCCTGCCCACCGCCGCGCCGGCCCTGTCCTATTTCGAACTCGGCCATGCCGACCCGGCCGCCTGGCGACACTTCCAGCAGCGCCTGGAGCGGGCCTTGCCGACCGCGCCGCTGCAGCAGGCCGCGGTCGACGGCGCCCGCGCCATGTTCGCGCACTTCCACACCCACTTCGCCCTGGAGATCGCCGCATGAGCGACATCGTCGTGCCCCTGGACAAGGACGCCTGCGCACGCGAGCCGATCCATATCCCCGGCTCGGTGCAGCCGCACGGCGTGCTGCTGGTGATCGAACCGCAGGACGGGCGCGTCGTCCAGGCCAGCGCCAGTGCCGCCGACCTGTTCGGCCGGCCGCTGGACGCACTGCTCGGACAGCGCTACGACGCCCTGCTCGTGCTGGAGGATCCGCGCACGCGTCTGTTGCCCGACGCGGCCGAGCGCAGCGACCTGGCCTATGTCGAAGTGGGGTTCAAGGACGCGGCCGCCACGCAGCGCTGGGTCGGCGCCTGGCATCTGTATCCGGAACAGTGGCTGCTGGAACTGGAGCCGCGCGATGCGCCGCTGGCCGATGCCACCCTGCGCGAAGCGCTGCCGGTGCTGCGCCGGCTGGAGGCCGACCACAGCATCGAGGAGGCCTGCCAACGCGCCGCCAAGAGCCTGCGCAGCCTGATCGGCTACGACCGGGTGATGATCTACCGCTTCGACGACGACTGGAACGGCGACGTGGTCGCCGAGGCGCGCGCGGCGGAACTGGAGCCGTATCTCGGCCTGCACTATCCGGCCAGCGACATTCCGGCGCAGGCCCGCGCGCTGTACCTGCGCAACCGCGTGCGCCAGATCGCCAACGTCGGCTATGTGCCGTCGCCGATCCAGCCCACCCTGCATCCGCGCCTGCGCGCGCCGGTGGACCTGAGCGACGTCAGCCTGCGCAGCGTCTCGCCGGTGCACCTGGAATACCTGGCCAACATGGGCGTTACCGCCACCCTGGTGGCCTCCATCGTGGTCAACGACGCGCTGTGGGGCCTGATCGCCTGTCACCACTACCGCCCGTATTTCTGCAACCACGAGATGCGCGATGTCGCCGATGCGCTGAGCCGGGCGCTGGCCGGGCGCATCGGTGCGATCACCGCGGTGGCGCGCGCGCGCACCGAGTCGGTGCTGCTGACCGTGCGCGAGAAGCTGATCACCAACTTCAACGACGCCGAGATGCTGACCGCGTCCATGCTCGACGAGATGGCCTCGGACCTGCTCGACGTGGTCGATGCCGATGGCGTGGCGGTGTTCCATGGCGACCACGTCACCCGCCACGGCATGCTGCCGGCCACCGAGGACCTGGCGCGGATCCGCGAGCAGATCGAGTCCACCCATCACGAAGCGCTGCGCCACGACGCGGTCGGCGCGCTGCACTCGGACCAGATCGGCGAGACCTTCCCGGCGCTGGCCGATCTGGCCCCGCTGGCGGCCGGCTTCATCTTCGTGCCGCTGATGCCGCAGGCGCGCAGCGCGCTGCTGTGGACCCGTCGCGAACAGGTGCGCACGGTCAACTGGGCGGGCAATCCGCAGTTGGCCAAGCTGCAGGACATCGCCGGCTCGCGGCTGTCGCCGCGCAAGAGCTTCGACCTGTGGCAGGAGACCGTGCGTGGCCGCGCACGGCCCTGGTCGCCGATCAGCCTGGAATCGGCGCGCAGTCTGCGGGTGCTGATCGAGCTGATGGAACGCAAGCGCTTCCAGCAGGATTTCGCCCTGTTGGAGGCCTCGCTGTCGCGGCTGCGCGAACCGGTGGCGATCGTCGAGCGCGGCGAGGGTGCGCGGCGCAGCCGCCTGGCCTTCGTCAACGAGGCCTTCGCCGCCCTGTACGAGCGCGAGGTCGCAGAATTGATCGGCTGCGACCTGGAGCGCCTGTACGCCAGCGAGGCCGTGCTGGCGGAGACCCAGCGCATCGACACGCTGCTGCGGCAGGGCCGAGCCGCCTACGTCACCCTGCCGCTGCGCGTGGACGGCACCACCGCCGTGCACCGCCAGTTCGACTTCGAACCGCTGCCCGATCACTCCGGCGTGCCCAGCCACTGGCTGCTGCAGTTGCGCGACCCGCGCTGAGTCCGGTGCGGCGGCGCGGCCTCAGCGGCTGCGCCGCCACAGCGCCAGCGTCGCCGCACCGGCCAGCAGGCCCCACAGCGCCGCGCCGATACCGAACAGCGACAGTCCCGACGCGGTGACCAGGAACGCGATCAGCGCCGGCTCTCGCTCGCGTTCCTCGCGCAGCGCCGAGGCCAGGCTGTTGCCGATGGTGCCGAACAGCGCGATGCCGGCGATCGCCATCACCAGTTCCCTGGGAAAGGCCGCGAACAGCGCGGCCACGGTGGCGCCGAACACGCCGATCAGCAGATAGAAGACCCCGGCGAACACCGCGGCCATGTAGCGCCGCTGCGGATCCTCCTGCGCCTCGCGGCCCATGCAGATCGCCGCGGTGATCGCCGCCAGGTTCAGTCCGTAGGCGCCGAACGGCGCCAGCAGCGTATTGACCACGCCGATCCAGCCGATGGTCGGCGAGATCGGCACCGCATAGCCGGAGGCGCGGATCGCCGCGACCCCAGGCAGGTTCTGCGAAGTCATCGTCACCACGAACAGCGGCAGCGCGATCCCGAACAGCGCCTGCCACGACAGCGTCGGCCAGACCAGCACCGGCTGCGCCACGCGCAGCTGCGCCGCCTCCAGGTGCAGCGTGCCGCTGCCCGCGGCCACGGCGATGCCGACCAGCAGGGTGGCGATCACCGCATAGCGCGGGAAGGCGCGGCGCCCAATCAGATAGGTGGCGAACATCGCCAGCGCCATGCCGAGCCGGTGCTGCATCGCCACGAACACGTCCAGGCCGAAGCGCAGCAACACGCCGGCCAGCATCGCCGAGGCCAGCGACAGCGGGATGCGCCGCAGCAGGCGTTCGAACAGGCCGGAAAACCCGGCGAGCGCAGACAGCACCGCCACCACCACGAAGGCGCCGATCGCGTCGGACAGCGGCAGGCCGCCGCCGCTGCCGATCAGCAGGGCCGCGCCGGGCGTGGACCAGGCGGTGACCACCGGCATCCGGTAGCGCAGCGACAGCCCGATGCAGGTCAGGCCCATGCCCAGCCCCAGCGCCCACATCCAGGACGCGATCTGCGCCTGCGAGGCGCCGACGCTGCGCGCAGCCTCGAACACGATCGCCGCCGAACTGGTGAAGCCGACCAGCACGGTGACGAAGCCGGCGATCAGCGCGGGCAGCGAAGCGTCGCGCCAGAGCGCGCGGGCAGCAGCGGTCATGCGGAGTTCCATGGTGGAGCGCAGCCTGCATTCTCGGGCAAACGCCGGCGATCGGCTGTGCCGCGCCCTTACCGATAGAGAGGAGAGCGTGGCAGCACGCAGCGCTGCAAGGGCGCGCAAAAAAACGGTTGACCTTTTTTTCGGTGCCATTAAACTGCGCGGCCCGCTACGCAACTGCCGAGCTTCGGCGCGACAGAGGCAGGCGGGGCCGGAAACACCTAGCGAACATCGGGTGTTGACAGCGTGAAAAAGTCGGCTAATATG
>NZ_NQYT01000119.1:0-1454 GCF_009192935.1 Xanthomonas sp. LMG 12461 | reverse complement strand
CGAGGCGGCGCTGCGCGCGATGGCCACCAGCTATCCCTACGACCAGCACGAGGACGGGCAGATCTCGCTGCGCAGCCATCCCAACGAGATCAGCGAGCAGCTCAAGCGCCACCTCGACGAACGCCTGACCCAGGCCGGCGTGGACGTGATCGAGGCGCGCATCAGCCACCTCGCCTACGCCCCGGAGATCGCCCAGGCGATGCTGCAGCGGCAGCAGGCCAATGCGGTGATCGCCGCGCGCACGCGCATCGTCGCCGGCGCGGTGGGCATGGTCGAGATGGCCCTGGCCGAACTGCAGAAGAACGGCGTGGTCGAACTGGACGAGGAGCGCAAGGCGCACATGGTCAGCAACCTGCTGACCGTGCTGTGCTCGGACCGCGGCACCCAGCCGATCGTCAACGCCGGCTCGCTGTACTGAGGTGCCGATGTCCATGCACGCCGCCATCGCGCCGCTGGCGCTCGCCCTCTCCGGCCTGCCGGCCCTGGTCATCGCCGCCTGGGTCGGCGGCAAGGGCGACGACCGCGCGCGCGGGCTGGGCCTGCGCTGGGCGCTGATCGGCCTGGCGATCCTGCTCGGCGCCGCGGCGCTGTACTGGAGCGGCGGCCAGCGCGCCGGCGTCTATGCGGTGGCGATCGCACTGCTGCTGGTGGTGAACGCGCTGATCGTGTCGATGCTGCTGCACCTGCGGCGCAGCGACGCCGCGCGGCGGGAGCGGTCATGAGCGAGAAGAAGGCCTATCCGCTGCGCATCAACGCCGACGTGCTGGCGGCGGCGCAGCGCTGGGCCGACGACGAACTGCGCAGCCTCAACGCGCAGATCGAATACGTGTTGCGCGACGCGCTGCGCAAGGCGGGCCGGCTGCCCAAGCCGCGTGACGACAAGGAACCGGAAGCATGAGCAAGCGCTGGGAATACCTCACCGTCGAGGCCAAGACCACGCTGATGCTGGGCCTGAAACTGGACGAACTGCAGGCCGACCTGAACAATCACGGCAAGCTCGGCTGGGAACTGGTCAACATCGTCGCACTGCCGGGCACCAAACCGCTGCTGATGTTCAAGCGGGAGGTCTGACATGCGCCGGCATCGGGTCCTCGCGGCTTTGCTGACGGCGCTGCTGGCGCCGCTCACGGCGCTGGCGGCGGCGCCACAACAGACCGCCAGCGCGCTGCTGGATCGCCTGCAGGCCGGCGACCTGGCCGCGGTCGAGGCCGAGTTCACCCCGGCGATGGCCAAGGCGGTGCCACCCGAAAAGCTGGCCCAGGCCTGGCGCACGCTGTCCACGCAACTGGGCGCGCTGCAGCAGCGCGTCCCGGCCAGCGAACGCGAGCAGCACGGGCTGCGCGTGATCGAACAGCGCCTGCAGTTCGAGCGTGGCGCACTGCTGGCGCATGTGTCGATCGACGCGGACGGCAAGATCGCCGGCCTGCTGTTCACTCCCGCACCACCGCCGGCGC
>NZ_NQYT01000118.1:0-7422 GCF_009192935.1 Xanthomonas sp. LMG 12461 | reverse complement strand
CCAGCCAGCGCACCAGCTCGGACCGTTCGCCTGGCACCAGTGGCACATGGTCGAGCCAGGCCAACGCCCCGCGCGGGCCGCCTGCGTCCTCGCCCTGGCCGCTAGCCGCCCCCACCCCGCTCATTTCGCGGTTGCCGAACGGCACCTGCCCCCGGCGGCCGCCGTCGCCGTCGGCGGCCGCGCCGCCGGGCGGCGGCATGTGGGCGAAGAGGTGCGGCAAGGGGACGGGCAGGGCGACGGGGAGCGTGGCGGCGGGGGAGGGCATCCACCTAGTCTAGGGCGTGTCACCAATCCCCGAGCATGCCGCGTTGGGTCTGGCAGGCGCGCAGCCGGCGTTGCGGGCGCAGCGCCTAACTGGCCGTCAGGTCAAGCTACTCGGCGCCGGCTGCGCGCCTGCCAGACCCAACCCGAAGGGCCGCGGTTGCGCACGCCCGTGGCCGCGTCATCGCTCGGGCGTGGACGGACGTCCACTTCCTCGCTCTTCCTTGCCACAGGCACGCGCAATCACGGCGCGGCATGCTCGGGGATCGGTGACACGCCCTAGCGGCCGTGGCAAGGGGGTTCCGGGGGGGCAGGAGTTGCGCGCGATTGCTGCCCGCAAAGTGATAAACCGGTCGTAAATGGCCGCCGTGCTTGGGGAATCGAATTTATCCACATCTGCTGTGGATAAAGCTGTGCATGACGGGCATGCTCCACGCCGTGAAGACGGACTCACAAGCCTCTGCCACGAGTTGGACAAAAAAGCGCCAATCGCATTTATTCTTTTCAGAACAACAACTTGGCCGTGAAACACAGATGCAACATGGTTTCGCGGGGGCTTGACAAGACCTGTCGCAGGCCAATTTCCGGCGCTGTGCACAACCGGCCGTCGCGACGGCCGCGGGTGAGCCGATCGGGACGCCGCTGTCAAGCGCGCGGTGTGGCGGCTGCCTCGCTATCATCGCGCCGATGATGGAGTTCCGATGACCGCCACGTCCCCTTCCGACGGCGTGGCCGCACCGCCCGCCCTGGCCGCGTTCCTGCGCGGCATCGAACGCCGCGCCGCGGTCCTGGCAGACCTGCAGAGCGGCCGGCCCGAACGCGGCATGCCGGCCCTGGCGGCGGCGATGCGGGCCTTCCGCAGCCACGCTGCGGCGCTGCCGATGGCCGACTGGCCGCTGCGGTTCTGGAAGCTGCTCGCTGCGGTGCCCATCCTGCGCCAGGCCGATGCTGCCGACGGTGCCTGGCCGGCGCCGCTGGCGCATCTGCGCAGCCTGCAGCCGGCCGACCGCCTGGCGCTGTTGTTGCGCATCGTCGCCGGGCTGGACGAGCCGCTGGCCGCGCAGGTGTTGCAGCTGACCACCGAGGACTACCAGCAGGCGCTGGCGCGGGCCTGTCCGCGCGACGCCGGCGGGCGTCCGGATGCGGCAGGCTGGCGCGCGCTGGCCGACGCGGCGCAACAGTGTCTGCGCGAGCTGCCGCCGGCGCGGCTGCAGGCCCTGGCGCAACTGCGCGATGCGGCGATCGCCGGCAGCACGGCCTCGCCTGCGCCGGCCAAGGCGCAGGCCCCTGCCGCCGCCGCGGCCGCGGCGCGTCCACGCCGCCGCGGCGCGCGCTCGGCCCTGCGCACGCGCCTGGCCGGGGCGGTGATCGCGGTGGTGGTCCTGGCCCTGGTCGGGACGCTGTTCTGGGACCGCCTGCCCTGGCATCGGTCCCGCGCCGCGACCGCGGCCGGTGGCAGCGACGCGAGCCTGGCGCTGGGCGATACCGGCCCGGTGCAGGTGGAAGTGCTGCCGCCGGAATCGGACACCGCCAGCGCGCCGCCGCTGCCGGCCGACCCGCCGGCGCCGCTGCCGGAGCCGGCGATCTACGACCTGGATTTCTATGCGTGGTACGCGGCCGGCGCGCCGCCGCCGCGGATCGAGCGCAGCGCCCCCAGCGCCGCCGACCTGGCCGAGGCCGCCGAAAACCCGCCCGCCGCTGCAGTCGCCCCGGCCGGCGCACCCGCCGCGGCGGCGACCACGCCACCGGCGCTGACCCCGGCGCAACTGCGCGCGCGCCAGGCCGCCTGGGATGCGCTGCCGGCGGCGGCGCAGGCGCGGCTGCGTCAGGTCGCCACGGCCTTCGCCGGCCTGCCGATCGAGCAGCAGCACAGCCTGCATGCGCAGTTCGCCGAGATGGACGCCCTGGAGCGCCACGGCTGGTTGCTCGGCCCGGAACTGGGCGCCGAGTTCTGGGCGCTGCAGCCGCTGCTGGGCTACGTGCCGGAGGCGCAGCGGCAGGCACTGCTGGGCCTGTTGCGCGGCCTGCCGGCGGACCAGCGCGAGCATCTGGCGCTGCTGTCGCAACGCACCCCGCCGCAGGACCGTGCCGCCTTGCGCCGCGACCTGCTGGCGCAGGGCGCCGACAGCCGTGGTGCCTGGCTGAAGCAGCGCGCCGCACGTTGAGTCGCTTCGGGCGCTCTGGCTTTCCGGGTCCCCGGTCCCGGGCCCCGGGTCCCGGCTTTCCTGCAGTCATCCGCCGCAGCGGGTAGAATGCCCGGCCTCCGCCACCCGGTGCCGGCGCTGTCTGCGCGGCCGCAGTCGGCGGGATCGCCAGAGTCTTGCAATGTTTTCGTCTTCCACCCCGGCCTCGGTCCGGGGCCGCGAACTGCGCACCACCGCGCAGCTCGCCCTGCCGCTGGTCCTGGGGCACGTCTCCACCGGCCTGATCAGCTTCGTCGACAACGTGATCGCCGGCCACCACGGCACCCGCACGCTGGCCTCGGTGACGGTCGGCACTGCGTTGCTGTGGCTGCCGATGATGATCCCGATCGGCACCCTGATTGCCCTGACCGCCTCGGTGTCGCAGCTCGACGGCGCCAAGCGCCATGCGCAGATCGGCCCGCTGTTCCGCCAGGCACTGTGGCTGTCGCTGGGCCTGGGCCTGCTGATGTTCGCGTTCCTGAGCGTGATGCCCATGGCGCTGCCGCAACTGGGCATCGCCCCGGAGATCGTGCCCGGCGCGCGCGACTTCCTGCTTGCGATCCGTTGGGGCGTGCCGGCGCTGGTGCTGTACTTCTGCATGCGCTACCTCAGCGAAGGCATGCACTGGACCCTGCCGACCATGCTGCTCGGCTTCGGCGGCCTGCTGCTGCTGGCGCCGCTCGGCTATGCGCTGACCTTCGGCCTGTGGGGTCTGCGCGAGCACGGCGCCGGCGGCCTGGGCATGGCCTCGGCGATCATGATGTGGGCGCAGGCGCTGTGCTTCGCCATCTACCTGGCGCGGTCCAGGCGCTTTGCGCCGTTGCGCCTGTTCGCGCGGTTCGAGGCGCCGGACCTGCGCGCGATCGTCGGGCTGCTCAAGACCGGGTTGCCGATCGGCGTGACCATCCTGATGGAAGGCGGCCTGTTCATCGTCACCGCGCTGCTGATCGCGCGGCTCGGCGAGGTGCCGGCGGCGGCGCACCAGATCGCGATCAACGTGGCGCAGCTGTGCTTCATGGTGCCGATGGGCGTGGCCGAGGCGACCACGGTGCGGGTCGGCCGCGCCGCCGGCGCGGGCGATGCGGTAGGCGTGCGCGGCGCGGCCTGGGCCGGCTATGCGATCGTGCTCGGCACCCAGGCGCTGTCGGCGCTGGTGCTGCTGGTCGGCCACGACGCCATCGTCGGCGTCTACACCAGCGACCTGGCGGTGGCGGCGCTGGCCTCCACGCTGCTGCTGTACGCGGCCACCTTCCAGTTCCCCGACGGCGTGCAGGTGCTGTCGGCCGGCGCGCTGCGCGGCCTCAAGGACACCCGCGTACCGATGTTGCTGGCCCTGTGCTCCTACTGGGGCCTGGGCATGCCGCTGGGCGCCGGCCTCGGCCTGTGGCTGGGCTGGGGACCGCAGGGCATGTGGATCGGCCTGATCCTGGGGCTGACCGCGGCCGCGGTGATGATGGGTGCGCGTTTCCGCTGGAGCAGCGCGCGGCTGCTGGCCGCGCCGGCGGCCCCCTGACTTCAGACGCATGTGCGGCGCCTGACGCAGCCGGTATGCTGCGCAGGCGCAAGACGCCTTCCTTTCGGAGCTTTCCATGAACCAACCCGTGCGTCGCAGCCCCGTCGCCAACTTCTTCGTCGGCCTGTGGGATGTGATGAACTTCACCCGCCGGTTGATCTTCAACCTGGTGTTCTTCGGTTTCCTGTTGCTGATCCTGCTGGCGATGGTGTTCGCCATGGCACGCGGCGACGGCGGCAAGGCGCTGCGCGACCGCACCACGCTGCTGATCGCGCCGGAAGGCAAGCTGGTCGAGCAGTTCAGCGCCGACCCGGTCAGCCGCGCGCTGGCCAAGGCGATGAACGACAAGGGCGCGCAGGAGATCCAGTTGCGCGACCTGGTGCGCGCCATCGAGGCGGCCAAGACCGACCCGAAGATCGAGCGCGTGGCGCTGCGCCTGGACAAGCTGCAGCCCAGCGGCTTCGCCTCGATGCGCGAGGTGGAGAAGGCGCTGCAGGACCTGCGCAGCTCCGGCAAGCAGATCGTCGCCTACAGCGACAATCTGAATCAGTGGCAGTACCTGCTGGCCGCGCAGGCCAACGAGGTCTACCTGGACCCGATGGGCTCGATGACCCTGGAAGGCCTCGGCCGCTACCGCCAGTACTTCCGCGAGGGCCTGCAGGACAAGCTCGGCGTGGACGTGCACCTGTTCAAGGTCGGCGAATACAAGTCCGCCGCCGAGCCGTACGTGCTCGACGCGGCTTCGGCGGCGTCCAAGGAAGCCGACCTGTTCTGGATGAACGATGTGTGGCAGCGCTACGTGGCCGACATCGCCAAGGCGCGCAAGCTGGCGCCGGAGCAGATCAATGCCGGCATCGACACCATGCCCGAGGGCGTGGCCGCCGCCGGCGGCGACCTGGCCAAGTTCGCCCTGCAGCAGAAGCTGGTGGACGGCCTGAAGACCCGCGAGGACGTCGAGCAGTTGCTGGCCAAGCGTGGCGTGGCCGACGACGATGCCGACACCGGCTACCGCAACGTCGACCTGGACGGCTACCTGCAGCAGCTGGACCTGCGCCGTTCGCCGGTGGACTCGCGTCCGCAGGTGGCGGTGGTGGTTGCCGCGGGTGAGATCAGCGGCGGCGAACAGCCGGCCGGCCGCATCGGCGGCGAGTCGACCGCGGCGTTGCTGCGCCAGGCGCGCGACGACGACGCGGTCAAGGCGGTGGTGCTGCGCGTGGATTCGCCCGGCGGCGAAGTGTTCGCCTCCGAGCAGATCCGCCGCGAAGTGGTGGCGCTGAAGGCCGCCGGCAAGCCGGTGGTGGTGTCGATGGGCGACCTGGCCGCGTCCGGCGGCTACTGGATCAGCATGAACGCCGATCGCATCTACGCCGACCCGTCGACGATCACCGGCTCGATCGGTATCTTCGGCATGATCCCCAACATCACCCGCACCCTGGACAAGATCGGCGTGCACACCGACGGCGTCGGCACCACCCGTTTCGCCGGTGCGTTCGACATGACCCGGCCGATGGATCCGGCGGTGGGCCAGCTGATCCAGTCGGTGATCAACAAGGGCTATGCCGACTTCACCGGCAAGGTCGCGCAGGCGCGCGGCAAGTCGGTCGAGGCCATCGACCAGGTCGCGCGCGGCCGCGTGTGGAGCGGTGCGCAGGCCAAGGAGCGCGGGCTGGTGGACGCGTTCGGCGGCTTCAAGGACGCGGTGGCCGATGCCGCGGCGCGCGCCAAGCTGGGCGGCCCGGACAAGTACCGGGTGCGCTACGTCGAGAAGCCGGCCACGCCGTTCGCGCAGTTCGTCAGCGGGTTCGCCGGCAGCCGCCTGGGCGTGTGGATGCTGAGCGACTCGGCGCTGGGCCACGCCCTGCTGGCGCGCAGCCTGCCGGAACTGGACACCCAGCTGCGCTTCGTCAAGGACGCGGCCGACACCCGTCCGGGCGCACCGGTGAAGGCGCTGGCCTACTGCTTCTGCGGTCTGTAAGCCGGCCCTGCGCCGGCAGCGGCGCGCTCCTGCGAGCGCGTCGCCTGCTTCCTGCAACGCCGGCCCCCGTGGCCGGCGTTGTTCATTGCGCGGTAGCGGCGTCGAGCGCGGCGTTCTGCGCGGCCGCGGCGTGGTCGAGCGTGGCCTGGGTCTGCCTGGCGCGATCCAGCGGCTGGGCGATGGCGCTGCGCAATGCGCTGGCCTTCGGCGGTGGCGGCGCATCGGGCGGTTGCGGCGGCTCCGGCTTGCATGCGGCCAGCAGTGCGAGCAGCGGCAATGCCAACGTCATCCTGCGCAGTGGTGCGGACATGGCGGCGACCTCCTCGAGGGTGGAGGTATCATCCTACGCCTCCCATGTGAGCAGACAGGCACGCGCATGCAGCACCGTTGGCGGCTGGACGGACAGACCGCGCTGATCACCGGCGCCAGCGCCGGCATCGGCCTGGCGATCGCGCGCGAACTGCTCGGGTTCGGCGCCGACCTGCTGCTGGTGGCGCGCGACCTCGACGCGCTCGAAGCGGCGCGCGACGAGTTGCGCGAGGCCTTTCCCGAGCGCGAGATCCTGGCGCTGGCCGCCGACGTCGCCGACGACGAGGACCGCCGCGAGATCCTGGACTGGGTCGAGGACCATGCGGATGGCCTGCACCTGCTGATCAACAACGCCGGCGGCAATGTCAGCAAGGCCGCGGTGGACTACACCGAGGACGAATGGCGCGGCATCTTCGAGACCAACCTGTTCTCCGCGTTCGAACTGTCGCGCTACGCGCATCCGCTGCTGGCGCAGCATGCGGCCTCGGCGATCGTCAACGTCGGCAGCGTGTCGGGACTGACCCACGTGCGCAGCGGCGCGCCCTACGGCATGACCAAGGCGGCCTTGCACCAGCTCACCCGCAACCTCGCCGCCGAATGGGCCGAGGACGGCATCCGGGTCAATGCGGTGGCGCCCTGGTACATCCGCACCCGCCGCACCTCCGGGCCGTTGTCGGACCCGGACTACTACGAGCAGGTGATCGAGCGCACGCCGATGCGCCGTATCGGCGAACCGGAGGAAGTGGCGGCGGCGGTCGGCTTCCTGTGCCTGCCGGCGGCCAGCTACATCACTGGCGAATGCATTGCGGTGGATGGGGGCTTTTTGCGTTATGGGTTCTAGCGGCTGTGCGGCGGCCGCGTGCGCCGGGCGCCGGCCGAAAGGCGCAGTGCAACCAGGCCCCGGGCGTATGTCGTCGGGACTGAAGTCCCTCCCACAAGGTGGGTGCGCGCTTACTGCGGTGGATCGGTTGCGGGGTAATCCGTAGGAGCAGCTTCAGCCGCGACCAGGCTTTCCCGGTAACGCTCGGTCGCGGCTGAAGCCGCTTGTGTCAAATAAGGGTCTATCGTTGTAGGTGAGAGCGGAGTGCGGCAGGCCGTTTAGCCGCAGTGCCAGCAAGCACGAGTAGGAGTCAGCGCCGCCGCACTCCGGTTCTCCTGCCTGACAAGCCCGAACCTGTGCC
>NZ_NQYT01000117.1:0-4515 GCF_009192935.1 Xanthomonas sp. LMG 12461 | reverse complement strand
GCTGCCGTCGTAGCCGGCGTTGTGCGCGGCCAGCGTATTGGTCAGGGTCAGGTGCGCGTCGAACGCCGGCTACGACGGCAGCGGCTACCGCATCGGCGTGGTCGATACCGGCGTCAACCGCAACCATCCGGCGCTGGCCGGGCGGGTGGTGTCGAACCTGATCTACGTCGATCCGAGCCAGAACAACACCAAGGTCGACGACGTCGACGGCCACGGCACCACCGTGGCGCAGCTGGCGGCAGGCAAGTCGGTCGGACAGTGGCCGGGCGGCATCGCGCCGGGCGCGCAGATCGTGTCCGCGCGCATCATTTCCGACACGCCGCCCAAGGACGACGGCAGCGGCAGCGGCAATCAGGTCAGCGGCGGACTGGGCTTGACCCAGGTGCACCAGGACCTGATCAATGCCGGCGTCAAGGTGATGAACAACTCGTGGGGCGGCATCTACTGGACCGACCTGAACTCGACCAATGCCATCGCCGCCGAGTACCGCCCGTTCGTGCTAGGCAACGGTGGCCTGGTGGTGTTCGCCGCCGGCAACGAATCCAAGTCCACGCCCTCGGACATCGCTTCGCTGCCCAGCAAGGCCGGCCCCAACGGCACCCTGCCGGCGGCGGACCTGGAGCGCGGCTGGCTGGTGGTGGCGGCAACCGATTCGAGCACCGGCACGCAACTGGCCTCGTACTCCAACGCCTGCGGCGCGGCGATGCGCTACTGCCTGGTCGCGCCCGGCACCGAGGTGTTCGTCGATCCCAAGGCGACCACCTCCACCAGCAACCCCGACTACTACTACGGCAGCGGCACCTCGTTCGCGGCGCCGCTGGTGTCCGGCGCGGCGGCGCTGGTCTGGCAAGCCTTCCCGTACTTCACCAACGACCTGGTCCGGCAGACCCTGCTCGGTACTGCCACCGACCTGGGCACGCCCGGCGTGGACGCGACCTTCGGCTACGGCCTGCTCAACGTCGGCAAGGCGGTGCAGGGACCGGGCCGCTTCGACTGGGGCGACGTGACGGTGGGATTCACCGGCAATTCGACCTGGGCCAACAACATCGCCGGCAGCGGCGGGCTGATCAAGCAGGGCAGCGGCACGCTGAATCTCAGCGGCACCCAGAACACCTACAGCGGCGACACCCAGGTGCAGGGCGGCACGCTCAGCGCGGCCAGCCTGGGCAGCTCGAACGTGGCGATCAGCAATGGCGCCACCTTCGTCGGCACCGGCGCGCTCGGCGGCAGCGTCGCCAATGCCGGCACCTTCCAGGTCGGTGCGGCCACGCTGAGCCTGAGCGGCAACTACGTGCAGAGCAGCAACGGCCGCCTGGCCCTGCTGGTCGGCGACAAGCTCTCGATTGGCGGCAGCGCCACCCTGCAGGGCGGTTCGCTGTACGTGCTCGGCAAGCGCGACTACGTGGTCAACAACACCGCGTACACGGTGCTGCAGGCGAACGGCGGGCTCACCGGCACCTTCGCCTCGGTGACCACGCCGTCGAACGTGTTCCTGACCTCGTCGCTGTCCTACGACGCCACCAGCGCCTCGATCACCGTGCAGTCGCTGAGCGTCACCGCGGCCGCGGCCAGCTTCGGCAACATCACCGCCGCCACGCTGGCCTCGGCGACGCGCGTGGATGCGGCGTTCGCGCAGCTCAACACGCAGCTGAGCCACGACCCGGCCACGGTCGACGGCGCCCTGCTCAAGGCGGCCGGCGCGGTGCAGCAGTCGCCGAGCGTGGCGGCGGCGTCGGCGACGCTGCGCAGCCTGTCCGGCGAGGCGCATGCCGCGGCCACCGCGATGACCTTCGACACCATGGACCTGCAGCGGCGCGCGCTGTCCAGCCGCTTCGACACGCTGGTCGAACAACCGCGCGCGGTCGGCGCCTGGAGCCAGCGCCTGGGCGAGACCGGGCAGGGCAGCTTCGCCGGCAGCCAGTTCCAGCTCGATGGCTGGCTGATGGGCCAGGACCTGCGCCTGGGCGAACACGCGGTGGCCGGCTTCGCCTTCGGCGAGAGCCGCGCCAGCGACGCCGGCAGCCTGGACCGCAGCCGCAACCGCCAGGTGCAGGGCCAGGCCTATCTCGGCGCGATGGCGGGCAATGCGTACGCGCTGGCGCAACTCGGCAGCGGCCAGTACCAGCGCCAGCTCGACCGCAGCCTGCTGCTCGGCGACACCGTCGCCGACGCCTCCAGCCGTTATGCCGGCCGCTTCCTGTCCTCCAGCGTGGAGGTCGGCTATCGGCTCGGGCGCGGCCCGGCGTGGCTGACCCCGTATGCCGGCGCCGACTACAGCCGCATCGACAGCGATGGCTTCCGCGAACAGGGCGGCGATGGCTTCGGGCTGATGGCCGGTGCCGCCAGTTCCTCGCGCAGCCAGGCGTTGGCCGGCCTGCGCGGCGGCTTCGGCGGGCGCGGCTGGTCGCTGCAGGGCTATGCCGAGTGGCAGCAGACGCTGGCCGCGCAGGGATTGGACCGGCAGGCCAGCTTCGTCGGCGTGAACGCGTGGGCGCCGCTGGTGGACCTGCAGCCGGCGCGCTCCGGTGGCCTGTTCGGCGCCAGCCTGCAGACGCGCTGGAATGGGGCGTTGCTGGGGCTGGGTTACGACCAGCGCTTCGGCCCGCGCGGCGACGACCGCGCGGTGTCGCTGCGCTATCGCCTGGGCTTCTGAGTCCGGGGACCTGGCCCGGCGCGTGCGGCGCCGGTGCGGGGTCGATCCGTCAAGCAGGGCCGGGACGTCCCGGCCCTGCGATCTGCGGCCTCCCGCCTGCGGCGCAGGCGGCGGCGCGAGGCATCACTCGCCGCGCAGGTGGCCCATCGAGCGCGGTGCGGTACGGCCCAGCGGCAGCTTGAGCTTGCCGATCGCCTGCATGCGCGCCTCGGCGATGCGGTCGGCGGCCTGTTGCGGCGGAATGTTCTCGCGCTCGGACAGGTCGAAGATCTTGCCGAGGTTGTGGTACATGCTGCGGATCAGCCGCATCGCGCGTTCGCGGTTGTAGCCGTCGATCTCCAGCGACACGTTCATGACGCCGCCGGCGTTGACCGCGTAGTCGGGCGCGTAGAGGATGCCGCGGCGGTGCAGTTCCTCGCCGACCGCGGCATTGGCCAACTGGTTGTTGGCGGTGCCGCAGACGATCTTGACCTTGAGCCGCGGCAGCTTGGCCTCGTCGAGCGCGCTCTCCATGGCGCACGGCGCCAGCACGTCGGCGGCGACGTCGTAGATATCGTCCGGGTCCACCGCTTCGGCGCCGTATTCGGCCACCGCGCGCGCGACCAGCGCCGGGTCCAGGTCGGTCACGAACAGCTTGGCGCCGCGTTCCTTGAGCAGCTTCACCAGCTCCATGCCGATGTGGCCCAGGCCCTGCACGGCGATGCTGGTCTTGCCGATCTCCTCGTGGCCGAACTTGCGCTGCAGCGACGCCATCAGCGCCTGCAGCGCGCCGTAGGCGGTGAACGGGGCCGGGTCGCCGGAGCCGCCGTGCACCTGGTGCACGCCGGTGACGTACTCGGTCTCCAGGTAGATCTGCTCCATGTCGTTGACGTCGGTGCCGACGTCCTCGGCGGTGATGTAGCGGCCGCCCAGCGAATCGACGTAGCGGCCGAAGGCGCGGAACAGCGCTTCGGACTTGTCGCTCTTCGGGTCGCCGATGATCACCGCCTTGCCGCCGCCGATGTTGAGCCCGGCCAGCGCGTTCTTGTAGGTCATGGTGCGGCTGAGCCGCAGCGCGTCCTGCAGGGCGGACTCGGTGTTGGCGTAGGGGCGCATGCGCACGCCGCCCAGCGCGGGGCCGAGCACGGTGTTGTGGATGGCGATGATCGCCTGCAGTCCCACGTCGCGGTTGTGGCAGAAGACGACCTGTTCGTGGCCGGTGTTGGCTAGCGTTTCGAAAAGCATGGGGGCTCCGCTGGCGTTGCAGGTGTCGGACACCATGGTCCAGGAACGTGCCTGGTGGGTGGCGCAAAACAAAAACGCGACGGTTCCGGAACAGGCCCTGAGCGTCGCGATGCCGACATTTTAAAGCAATTGCCGGCCGCCGGTGCGACGGCGCCGCGGCCACGCGCGGGAATCTCGCGGCTCTGTGCGACGCCAGTCGGGCAGGTGGCGTGCCGGTTCGCCGGGCGGCTTGCGTGGTGGCGGGACGCGGGCTTCCGCGGCAATGGCGCTGGGCACCCGGGTGCGGGCGGTGCGATGGCGGATCTGGTCGGTCGAGTGCTGACGGTGGCCGAGCCGGTGCAGTGGCACGGGACGAGCGCCGGCGCCGTGGGGCGGGCAGCGGTCGGTAGCCGTGGTTGGCAGCGGTGGGCCCGTACCGCCGCGGCCCCGCATGCCGCGGTGGTGTGGGCCGCGATCGCCGCCGGCACGGCGATCGCGTCTCCCTGGGGATGGATGGACTAGCTGTGTAAACCCACCACGTTGTTCAGTGGAATTCGGGAGATGGGAGGTTTGTAGCCGAGGCTGGCGTGTGGTCGATGCCAGTTGTAATGATGCAGCCAGCCCGAGAAGGCGTTGGCGCGTTGCGTGTAGGCGGTTTA
>NZ_NQYT01000116.1:0-6033 GCF_009192935.1 Xanthomonas sp. LMG 12461 | reverse complement strand
TAGACTCGCGCTGCACGGATGGCCCCGATTGCGCGCAGGCGTGTTCATGCCAGCCGTGGTGGCCATGACCCACAACCCGATCATCCGGGCGCTGAAACAGCGGCTGAGCGAACGCGGCAAAACCGGCAAGCAGATCGTGTGCGCCGCCATGCGCAAGCTGCTGCACCTGGCCTACGGGGTTCTCAAATCGGGCACGGCGTTCGACCCGAAAAGGGGCCTTGCCTGCTAGGGGGCAAGACGGTATCTGCGACATCGCTTCCGTAGTCATCAGAGGTGGCATTCCGTTGCAAAGAGCAAAGTAGGACGCCATCCAACGTCGACCGTTGTCTGACGGAAGCCTTCGCTGCATCTATCGCATCCCGCAGCAAGTCCTGCAGGAACCATCGCTACGTCGCGCCCTGCGGCGACCGCTACGGATCCAGCCACCCTTTCGCCACCGCCGCCTGTACATCCTTCGGCGTGTCCAGGTCCAGCGCCAACGCCGGCGCGACGATGCAACCGAGGCTATCCGGTGCCAGCGTCGCGAACAGCGTGCGCAAGCCCTGGTCGCCGCCCAATGGCAGCGAGCGCCAGCGCTGCTGCGCCACCACCGCGGGCATGCCACGCACGCCGGCGTAGGCGCTCACCGCGCAACCGGACACCGCCCGTGAGGCCGCCGCCAGCAGATCCTGCAGATGCGCCGCTGCCAACGCCGGCTGGTCGCAACCGAGCACCAGGCTGTGGGTGATCGCGGCATCGTCGCCTACCGCCGCACGCAGGCAGTCCAGGCTGCCGCCCATGCCGGTGGACCAGTCCGGATTGCGCACGCATTCCACCGGCAATCCCTGCAGCAACGGGCGCAGCGCCTCGGCCTGCGCACCCAGCACCACCACGCAACGCGCCGGCGCCGTGGACAGCGCCAGGCGCACGACCTTGCGCAGCAGCGGCTCGCCGTCGCTGGTCAGCGTCTGCTTGGGACGGCCGAGGCGGCGGCTGCCACCCGCGGCCAGGATCAGCGCCGCGTGCGCCTGCGCCATCACCTGGCACCCTCGGCCAGCAATCGCGGCGCTGCCGTCAGCGCATCGCGGTGCGATCGCCGCGGCCTGTCGCTCGCCTGCGCGACCGCACTCAGCCGCGGCGGCGCCGCCCGGCTGGCCTGCAACTGCGCGGCGATGCTCAGCGCGATCGCTTCTGCGCCATTGCCTCCCAGGCGCAGCCCGATCGGCGAATGCAGGCGCGGCGACAACTGCGCGCGTTGCGTCGGGCTCAGCAAACGGAACAGGTCCTCGCGCCGCCGCACCGGCCCCAGCAGGCCGAGGAACGGGATCGCGCTACTGGCCAGCGCGTCCAGCGCTTCACGATCCAGTTCGAAATTGTGGTGCATCACCAGTGCCGCATCGCTGCCGGCACAGTCGGCAAGTGCGCGGGTCGGCGTGCATGCCAGGGCGCGGTCGGCCAGCGCCGCCAACGCAGACCAGCGCGGCCGCTGCTCGACCAGGGTCGTCATCCAGCCCAATTGACGCAGCAGCGGCAGCAACACGGGGGTTTCCGGGCCGGCACCGAAGACGCTGACCCTCGGCGGTGGCGGCACCTGCACTTCGCCGACCCGCGGCGGCGCCGCAGACAGCGTGTGCCAAGGCAGGCACCACCGCAACGCCTGCTCGGCCACGCTGGCGGCGATGCGACCGTCGGCCTCCAGCGCCAAGGTCAATCCACCGCGCCCCTGCAGCCAGGCCTGGGCCAGCCCGTCGAAGCCCGGCAAGGCGAGCAGCGGCAGCAAGGCCAGGTGCAGGCGGCCCCGGCAACCGGCGGACGAACCCGACAGCAGGTCTTCGTCCTCGCGCGTATCGATCTCCATCCACACCGGCACGCCGGCGACGGCGGCCTGCGCGGCACAGCGCGCGATCTCCGGCTCCAGGCAACCGCCGCTCAGCCAACCCTGCTGCGCACCATCGGGGCCGAACAAGGCCATCGCCCCGGCATGCGCGTAGGTGGAGCCTTCGCGGGCCATCGCCACGGCCAGGACCGCGGGCGTGCCGCGGCGGCAGGCGTCGATTGCAGCATGGAGACAGTGTCGGGCAGCGGACATGCGGCGGCACAGGCAACGTGGGAAACCCGAGCCTAAGCGGCAGCCTGTGGTCGCGAGGTGACCCTGGCCGCCGCGTGTGGGCGTCGCGTTCGCGGCGATGGCAGCGCAAGGAGGCAGCAACCGGCCTATGCATGCGATCGGGGATGCGCGGCACCATCTAGAAGTCCGGCGCTGCGCCGCGGATGCCCTTGGCGCGAGTTGCACCGCCGCAAGCCATACCCCTGCGGCGGCAGCACCCGGCTACAGCAGATGGAAGCGTTCGAACCGCTGCAACGCCGCGTCGATCCTCGCCTGCAGCGCCGGTCGCCGCGGTTCCAGCCAGGTCCATTGCTGGATCAGCAGGCGGCCGGCGCGACGGTCCATCTTCAGGTCGAGCGCGGCGACGATACGGTCGCCGACCAGCACCGGCAACGCGAAGTAGCCCAGCACCCGTTGCGGCGCCGGCACGTAGGCCTCGAAGCGATGGAGGTAGCCGAAGAACTGCTGCAACCGTTTGCGCTGGATCACCAGCGGATCGAATGGCGACAGCAACTGCGCCCGCGTCGGATCCGGTGGCGGCGGCGTACTGTCCAGCAGCTCAGGCTCGGCCCACAGGGCCACGCCTTCCTGGCCCTGCAGATGCAACGGGATCAGGCGCTTGCGCGCCACTGCTGCGGCGATCAACGCTCGCACCGCCGGCTTGGCGGCGGTCTCGCCATAGCAGATCGACTCCACGCCGACGATGCCCTGCGCGCGCAGCGCACGCTGCAGCAGGTAACGCGCGTACTGCGCGTCGCTGACCGCACGCGGTCGCTGCCGCCAGCCGAAATGCCGCGCCGCCAGCTCGTAGGTCTTGAGCATGCCGCTGCGCTGGCTGATCACCAGGTCGCCACTGAAGAAACCGTACTGCAACGCGGCCCGCGAGGGCTTGCGGCTGCCCCAGGGGTGGGTCTTCTCGACCAGCACCTCGTCGTCGATGTCGCGGATCGACAACGGCCCCTCGTTGCGGATGCGCCGCAACAGCCGCGCATAGTCCTGCGCATCCACCGTGCCCCTGGCGTCGGCCTGTGCACGTCGGCGCGCCATCTGCGCCACGTACATGCGGTAGTCGGCGACCGGCACGTAGGCCAAGGCATGGGTCCAGTACTCGAACAGCGACTTGTCCTGCGACTGCGCCTGTTCCAGATCCCGTTCGCGGTACTCGGGAATGCGCGTGTACAGCACGTGGTGGTGGCTGCGCGCGATCACGTGGATGGTGTCGATCTGCACATAGCCCAGGTGCGCGGTCGCCTGCCGCACCGCTTCGGCACCGCTGCCGAACGGCGCCGGCGTGGTCAGGCGCTGCGCATGTAGCCACAGCGCACGCGCCCGGTCGGGCGCGATCGGGACGGAAGCGACGGGAGTGCGCATCGGAACGACCTTCCTGGCAATGCGGTAGCGCCCATGAGGATAGCAACCCGGGTTGCGCAATGCGGACCGCGCTGCATCCGCCGCGGTGCGTTTCGTCGGCACATACCGCACTTCGTCCGCCGCGGCCGCCACCGGTCCGATCACGCAGGCGCGGCAGCGCCGCACTGTCGACACTGCGTGTCACCGCCACCGCCGCGCACGCCGCCATGTCCTCGATCGCCTCCACCCCGCACCACCCCGCTCCCGCCGCGCCGCACCTGGCGGGGCCGGCGCAGCCGCACGCCGGGCAAGGCTGGGCGACACGCCTGCTGCGTGGTGCCGCAGCGCTGTGGATGAGCATCGCCATCGGCGGTCAGCTCGCCTTCGCCGCCTATGTCGCCGGCTTCTACGGACGCACTGCGCTGGCCGGCACCCCCGAGCGCTGGAACCAGGTGATGGCGCGCGGCCATGTCGCCGGCGACACCGTGTTCAATGCGGTACTGGCGCTGCACCTGGGCCTGGCCGTGGCGATCGTACTCGGCGGCGCAGCGCAGTTGCTGCCGGCGTTGCGGCGCAGGCGTCCCGCCCTGCATCGCTGGAACGGACGCATCTACCTGGTCTGCGCCGTCGTACTCAGCCTGGGCGGACTGGCGATGATCTGGATCCGCGGCGGCGTCGCTGGCGACCTGGGGCAGCATCTGGGCACCAGCGCCAATGCGGTGCTGATCCTGCTATGCGTGGCCATGGCCTGGCGCCACGCCCGCCGCGGCCAGTGGCCGGCGCACCGGCGCTGGGCGCTGCGCCTGTTCCTGGCCGTCAGCGGCGTGTGGTTCTTCCGGATCGGGCTGATGGGCTGGCTGGCCCTCAACCACGCGCCGGTCGGTTTCGATCCTGACCGTTTCGTCGGCCCGACGCTGACCGCCCTGGCGTTCGCGCAGACCTTGCTGCCGCTGGCGGTGCTGGAACTGTATCTGCGCGCACTCGACAGCCGCCGCAGCGGCCCGCAGTGGTTGGCGACGGCGGTACTCGCCGCCATGAGCGCGGCCACCCTGGTCGGCACCCTCGCCGCGGTGGGGGGGATGTGGTGGCCGGTGCTGCGGCACGCCTGAGCGCAGCCACCGCGGCGAACGCCCGCGCTCCGGTATGCTCGCGGTCATGTCGCCTCCGTCCCCGCTCTCCGCACCGCCGCGCATGCCTGCGCTGCTGACCTGGGCGCGCATCGTGCCGGTGTTCCTGGTCTCCGGCACGCTCGGCCTGCTGATGAGCCTGAGTTGGGACAGTCCCCTGCCGGTCCTGGTCCGCAGCCTCATGCTGGGAGCGGCTGCGCTGGGTGCCTACACGCTGTTAGAGCGCCGGCCACAACGGCTGCCGCCCTGGCTGGCGCGCTGGGCGCTGCAGGTGGCCGGCGTCGCACTGGCGATCCCGACGACGACCCTGCTGATCTACCTGGGCTCCACCCACGCCGGTGCGCCGCCGTTCTGGCAGGACCCGGATCGGCTGGCCGGCTTCGCCACGCTGACCATCGTCGGCGTGCTGATCGCGCCATGGATGGCGCTGGCCGCCCTGGTGCGGCAGAAGGATGCGCTGGCCCGGCACCAGGCATTGGCGTTCGCGTTGGAACGCAGCGAACTGGAACGCGAGGCGCTCGATGCGCGCCTGCAGCTGTTGCAACGCCAAGTCGCTCCGCATTTTCTGTTCAATACCCTGGCCAACGTGCAGGCGCTGATCGATGTCGGGTCGCCGCGGGCCGCAGACCTGATGCGCAGCCTGACCGCCTACCTGCACGCCGCGGTGCCGCGCCTGCACGAGGCCACCAGCACGGTGGGCGACGAACTGGCGCTGGCGCGCGCCTACCTGGAACTGATGCACATGCGCATGCCCGACCGGCTGCACTACACGATCGACGCCGAGGACGCCGTGCAGGCAGTGCGCTGCCCGACTCTCGCCGTGCTGACCCTGGTCGAGAACGCGGTCAAGCATGGCATCGATCCGTCCGAGGAAGGCGGCAGCATCGCCATTCGTGCCTGGCGCAGCGGCGAGCGCTGCCATCTGCGTGTGGAAGACAGCGGCGCCGGCGAGGGCGACGGCCGCGGCGGGCTGGGCACCGGCCTGAGCACCTTGCGCGACCGCCTCGCGCTCGGCTTCGGCGATACGGCGCAGCTGCAGTTGCGTCCGCGCCTGCCGCACGGCACCTGCGCCGATCTCAGCCTGCCGATGACGGTACCGCCCCGATGATCCCGCCCACCGCGCTGATCGCCGACGACGAACCGCTGCTGCGCGAAGCCCTGCGGTGTCAGCTGGCGCACCTGTGGCCCGACTTGCGGATCGTCGCCGAGGCGCGCAACGGCCGCGAGGCGGTGCGCCTGTTCGAGGAACATGCGCCGCAGATCTGCCTGCTCGACATCCAGATGCCAGGCCTGTCCGGCGTGCAGGCCGCGCAGCAGATCGGCCGCCGCGCGCATCTGGTGTTCGTCACCGCCTACACCGACTATGCGGTGCAGGCCTTTGCCGAAGGCGCGCTCGACTATCTGGTCAAGCCGGTGCAGGACGCGCGTCTGGCCGATACCGTCGCGCGGCTGCAACAGCGCCTGCAGGCG
>NZ_NQYT01000115.1:0-1420 GCF_009192935.1 Xanthomonas sp. LMG 12461 | reverse complement strand
CGTCGGCCTCGGCGGCGGTTCGCAGGCCAAGTTCTGCTACCGGCACCTGCCGCAGGCGCGGATCGAGGCGATCGAGGCCGACGATGCCGATCCGCCGCGGGTCCGGGCGCAGCAGCAGCGCGCCGAGCATGCTGCGGGTGTAGCCCACCTGCAGCACGTCCGGCCACCAGGTGTACATGCGGCTCTGGGTCACCTCGCCCTTGAACTGCAGGCTGGTGTAGCGCCAGCCGTGGCGCACGTAGGGCCGTCCGGGACGCAGGTCGGCAGGCGCATGCGCTCCCTGCCGCAGCAGGCGGCGCAGCGCGGCCCAGCGGCCGCCGCCGGGCGCCGCATTCACGGCTTGGCGATGTCGTTGGCGACCCCGTGCGGCACATGCCCGGCGGCGACGCGCTCGCGGGCGGCGCTGTCGATGTTGTGCTGCGAATCGTCGAAGAAGATGTCCGCGCCGAAGGCCTGCAGGAACGGGCCCTTGTGGCGGCCGCCGAGGAACAGCGCCTCGTCCAGGCGCACGCCCCATTCGCGCAGGGTACGGATGACCCGCTCATGGGCGGGCGCGGAGCGCGCGGTGACCAGCGCGGTGCGGATCGGCGAGGCCTCGCCGGCCGGGAATGCGGACTGCAGCGCATGCAGCGCCGACAGGAAATTACGGAACGGCCCGCCGGTCAGCGGCTCGCGCGCGTTCTCGCGCTCGTAGCGGCCGAACGCCTCCACGCCCTGCTCGCGCGAGAAGCGCTCGCCCTCGTCGCCGAAGATCACCGCGTCGCCGTCGAAGGCGATGCGCAACTGGGTGGACAGGCGATCGGCATCGATCGCGCCGGCGGCCGCGGCCGCTTCCTGCGCGTGCTCGCCGGGCGGCTTGGGCAGGATGGTCGCCGCGGCGATGCCGTGGCTGAGCGCGCGGCGCACCGATTCCGGGTTGGCCGAGAGGAACAGATCGGTACCGAACGGCTTGACGTAGGGCCAGGTCGCCTCGCCGGAGGTGAAGGTGGCGCGGACGATGCCCAGGCCGTAGTGCTGGATCGAATTGAAGATGCGCAACCCGGTATCGGCGGAATTGCGCGACAGCAGGATCACCTCCACCGGCGGCGTCTCCGGCGGGGTGCCCTGATTCAGCGCCAGCAGCTTGCGCACCACCGGAAACGCCACCCCGGGCGCCAGCACATCGTCCTCGCGCTCGCGCTGATACGCGCTGTACGCCTCCACCCCCTCCCGCTCGAACAGGGCATGGCCCTCTTCCAGATCGAACAGGGCGCGCGAGGTGACCGCGACGGTGAGCAGACGTGGGGAGTTGTCGGACATTTTGGGCTGTGAGTGGGGAATCGGGAATGGGGAATAGGGAAAAGCGGTTTGCGGGCGTGGAAGTTATCCAGGGAAAGGGAATTGTCAGGAAACCGCTCTTGCGATTCCCCATTCCCGATTC
>NZ_NQYT01000114.1:0-3888 GCF_009192935.1 Xanthomonas sp. LMG 12461 | reverse complement strand
GCGGTGCAGGGCTGGTCAATGCGGGGGCGGCGGTGGCGGCGACAGTGAAGGCGCAGACGCTGGTGCGTGGCGTGCCGATGGGAAATCTGTCGCTCAAGGCGGGAACGTCGCTGTACTACCAGATCACCGTGCCCGCCGGCACGTCGGCGCTGACGCTGGCCCTGAGCGGTGGCAGCGGCAATGCCGATCTGTACCTGCGCGCGGGCGCCCTGCCGACCGATACCGCATACGGTTGCCGGTCGGTCGCCGCCGGTACCACCGAGCGCTGCACGCTGACCTTGCCGGCCGGGCTCTATTACGTGCGGATCAAGGCGGTTACCGCGGTGGCGGGCGTGAGTGCGACCGCGAGTTACTGACACGCCTCACTCGCACAGGTCGCAGGCACGTGCCTGCAGTGCGTCGAGCACCTGCGCGGCCTCCATTTCCAGCAGCAGGCCGCGCTGCCCGGCGTTGAACCAGACGCTGCCTGCGCCCAGTGCGGTTTGCTCGATCAGCACCGGCGCCGGCCGCTGCTGGCCCAGCGGACTGATGCCGCCGACCTTGTAGCCGGTGCGGCGCTCGGCCTCGGCGGCCTCCATCATCCGCGCCGCCTTGCCGCCCGCGGCGGCGGCCAGTTTCTTCAACTGCACGCGGCGGTCGGACGGGACCACCACGCAGACCGCGCGCGTGTCGACCCAGGCCATCAGACTCTTCAGCACCCGCTCCGGCGGCAGGCCCAGCGCCTGTGCGGCCTGCAGGCCCTTGGCGCTGGCTTCGGCTTCGTAGTCGTAGGGATGCAGCCGGTAGACGATGCCGGCCGCATCCAGCGCCTTGGTCGCGCGCGTGGCCTTGGACATCGCCGCTCAGGCCGCTTCGAAACGGTTCGCCGCCACGTTCTTGCGCACCTTCTGCGGATCCCAGATGCGCCCGTTCATGGCGATGTAGACGCCGGCCGGCAGCGACTGCACCGCGCCGACCGCGCAGCCGATGTTGAACTCGGCGTCGGAGCCGCGGAAGCGCGCCGGGTTCAGCGCGCCGGTCATCACGATGGTCTTGCCCTCGATCGCCTGCAGCACCTTGCCGGTCTGCACCATCGAGTCGGTGCCGTGGGTGATCAGCACGTGGCGCGCGGACTGCGCGGCGATGGTGGCGCGGATCAGCTCGCGGTCTTCGTCGGTGATGTGCAGCGAATCCTTGCGGATGATCGGGATCACCGTGAAGCGGAAGGTCACGCCCAGTTCCTTGAGGATCTGGCTGATCTGCGGGTCGCCGATCTGGTAGTCGGACTTGTCGTCGAAGTAGATCTTGTCGATCGTGCCGCCGGTGGTGACGATCAGGAGTTCTTCCATTGCCGTTCCTAGAAGCATGTCGGGGCGCGGCCGTGGCCGCGCAGGCCGTCCATGATACCGGGCGCGGCGGTACGGCCGCTCAGTCGCGCCCGGCCGCGCCGCGGCGGCGGGCGAAGCGTGCGCGGATGCCCGGTGCGCTGGACAGGCCCACCACCAGCAGCGCCAGCAGCAGTTCTGCCCAGCCGTAGCCACGCTGTGGCGGGTGGCTCCAGGCGGTCATCACCCCGTGGCTGAACCACAGCAGCGCGCCGACGCCGCTCCAGAATCGTGCCACTGCCGAGCCGCGCAGCACGCCCACGGCCAGCAACAGCGGCGGCAGCGCGAACACCAGCAGGGCGGCGAGACGGTGGCGATCGTCGTGGAACCAGGTCGCGAACAGTGCCGCCAACGCCAGCAGCGTCGCCCCCAGCGCCACCCGCAGGCGCCCGCCGCTCATGGCGCCGCCAGTCGCTGCGCGATCTCGGCCAGGCGCCGGCCGAGCGCGCGCGCCAGGTGCGCTTCTTCCTCGCTGGGTTGCGGATCGTCGTCGGCGCCGGCGACGTGACTGGCGCCGTACGGCGTGCCGCCGCTGCGGGTGCTGCTGAGCAGCGGTTCGGTGTAGGGAATGCCGACGATCAGGCAGCCGTGGTGCAGCAGCGGCAGGTGCATCGACAGCAGGGTGGCTTCCTGGCCGCCGTGCAGCGACGCGGTGGAGGTGAATACCGCCGCCGGCTTGCCGGCCAGCGTGCCGCTGGCCCAGTCGGCGCCGAGTCCGTCGATGAAGTGCTTGACCGGCGCGGCCATGTTGCCGAAGCGGGTCGGGCTGCCCAGCGCCAGGCCCACGCACTCGCGCAGGTCGCTGGCGTCCACGTACGGCGCGCCGCTGTCGGGCACCGGCGGTGCACTGGTCTGGGTGACCGCCGCCACCGGCGGCACGGTGCGCAGGCGCGCGGCCATGCCCGGCACCTCGCCGACGCCGCGCGCGATCTGCCGCGCCAGGCGCGCCACCGAGCCGCCACGGCTGTAGTACAGGACCAGAATCTCGGCCATGCGGCCCTCTCGTGGATCGGAACGACCGCCAGTATCGACGATGCCGGCGTCCATGCGCATCGGGTACCCTTGCCCGATGCAGCCGCTGGACACCGTCAATCTCTGGGCCGATCGCCTGCGCGACCGCGCGCGCATGCGCAGCTTCGCCGGCTTCCTGTGGCGGCGCTTCCTCGACGACCGCCTGTTCCAGGCTGCGGCCTCGCTGGCCTACACCACCATCTTCGCGCTGGTGCCGCTGGCGGTGGTGGTGTTCGGGGTGCTGTCGGCGTTCCCGGTGTTCGACAAGTGGAGCGACCAGCTCAGCGACTACATCTTTTCCAACTTCGTGCCGGCCGCGGCGCGTTCGGTGGAGTCCTACCTGCGGCAGTTCTCGGCCAGCGCCGGGCAACTGACTACCGCCGGCGTGATCGCGCTGGTGGTCTCGCTGCTGATCACCCTCAACAGCGTCGAGCAGACCTTCAACCAGATCTGGCGGGTGGTGTCGGCGCGGCCGCAGCTGACCCGCTTCCTGGTGTACTGGACCGTGCTGACCCTCGGCGCGCTGCTGGCCGCGGCGTCGCTGGCGGTGTCGGCGCGGTTCTTCGCGCTGCCCCTGTTCAAGACCAGCGAGGGCCGGCTGCTGGCGCAGGTGGTGCTGAGCGTGGCGCCGGTGCTGATCGAATTCGTCTGCATCACCCTGGTGTACCGGGTGGTGCCGCATCACACGGTCAAGCTGCGCCACGCGGTGCCGGGTGCACTGCTGGCGGTGCTGCTGCTGGAACTGGTGAAATGGGGCCTGAGCCTGTACCTGGGCAGCTTCCAGTCGTACCAGCGCATCTATGGCACGGTCGCGTTCGTGCCGATCTTCCTGCTGTGGATCTACCTGAGCTGGATCGCGATCCTGCTCGGCGCCTCGGTGTCCTCTTCGATCGCCGCCTTCCGCTACCAGCCGGCCTCGATGCGCCTGCCCGCCGGCTATGAGATCTACGGCCTGCTGCGCCTGCTCGGCCGCTTCGCGCAGGCGCGCAGGCAGGGCAGGGGGCTGCAGGAGGATCAACTCCTGGAACTGGAGCCGATGCTGACCGATTCGCTGGTGCAGGAACTGCTGTGCGAACTGGAGCGCATCCGCCTGCTCAGTCGTACCGAGCAGGGCGACTGGATGCTGGCTCGCGACCTGAGCGACGTGCCGGTGGCCGAGCTGTACGAGAATTGCCAACTGCGCATCCCTGTCGTCGAGACCTATCTGCCGTGCCGCGACGACGCCCTGGGCCAGGCGGCGTGCCGCGCGCTGGACGAACTGCGCCTGCCGTTGCGCGACGTGCTCAAGCGTCGCGTCGGCGACCTCTACACCGAGATTGGAGACCTTGCATGACCGCCATGCGCCTGCTGTTCCCGCTGTTCGCCGCTGCCGCCCTGCTGGCCGGGTGCGACCGCCAGCCCACGCCCAAGCCGGCCGACGGCGCCGCGACCACCGCGTCGTCCACCGCGCCCAAGGCGCCACCCGCCCCGGCAGCGCCGGAGGCGCCCGCCGCGCCGGCGGCCGGCTTGGGCG
>NZ_NQYT01000113.1:0-9384 GCF_009192935.1 Xanthomonas sp. LMG 12461 | reverse complement strand
CCCTGCACCAGAGCGGCCTCACCCGCCACCCTCTCGATCACCCGCGCGCTCAAACACCTGTGGAACACCCCTGCGCCGCAGTCGAGCACACCCCTCCCCCCCATCGCCGTGACCTCAAACTACCCCCGTGCCCCCGGCGCCCCCGCCGAGTTCGGCTTCTGCGCCGCACGCTGAGCGCGAGCACTCCGCAGCGTTCCTGAGGTCCCGCACGGCCACGCCCCCCCAGACGTGGCCGTGCGCCGTGTTGGCCCCGGCCCCGCGCCCCGCGGTGTGCCATCAGTCACGTTCCCGCCGCCGCCGCCGGCCCTCTATGCTGGCGCACTGTCCACACTCAGGCCCGGCCCATGCTCCGACCCTTGTCGCTATTGATCTCCAGCATCCTCGCCCTCGGCACCGGCGCCGCCGCAGTGGCCGCGCCGCCGGCCCTGGCCGCGGCCGCGCCGAGCCAGGCGACCACCCCGGAGATCGCCTACACCCGCTTCACCCTGCCCAATGGCCTGACGGTGGTAGTGCATGAGGACCACAAGGCGCCGGTGGTGGCGGTGAGCATCTGGTACCACATCGGCTCGGCCGACGAGCCGGCCGGCAAGACCGGCTTCGCGCACCTGTTCGAGCACCTGATGTTCTCCGGCTCGGAGAACCACAAGGGCACCTACTTCCAGCCGTTCGAGAAGGTCGGCGCCACCGACATGAACGGCACCACCTGGTTCGACCGCACCAACTACTTCGAGACCGTGCCGACCACCGCGCTGGACACCGCGCTGTGGATGGAATCGGACCGCATGGGCCACCTGCTCGGCGCGATCGGCCAGAAGGAACTGGACACCCAGCGCGGTGTGGTCCAGAACGAAAAGCGCCAGGGCCAGAACCGCCCCTACGGCCGCGTCGACGAGAACATCCTGGCCAACCTCTTCCCGGCCAACCATCCCTACCAGCACGACACCATCGGCTCGATGGCCGACCTCGACGCGGCCTCGCTGGACGACGTCAAACAGTGGTTCCACGACAACTACGGCGCCGCCAACACCACCCTGGTGCTGGCCGGCGACATCACCGTGGCGCAGGCCAAGGCCAAGGCAGAGCAGTACTTCGGCGACATCCCCGCCGGCCGCCCGGTGCCGCGCCAGCAGCCGTGGATCACCCCGCTGGCCAAGCAGACCCGCGGCGTGCAGCACGACCACGTCGCGCAGCCGCGCATCTACCGCACCTGGGTCGCGCCGCAACTGGGCACCGACGACGCGGTGCTGCTGGATCTGGCCACCACCGTGCTCGGCGGCGGCAAGACCAGCCGCCTGTACCAGCGTCTGGTCTACCGCGACAAGCTGGCCGACGACGTCTCCGCCAACCTGCAGCCGTTCGCGCTGGCCAGCCAGTTGCAGATCACCGCCGACGTCAAGGAAGGCGTGGATCCGGCCAAGGTCGAGGCCGCCATCGCCGACGAACTGCAGAAGTTCCTGGCCGAAGGCCCCACCGCAGACGAACTCGAACGCGCGCAGGTCGGCTACCGCGCCGGCTTCGTGCGCGGCCTGGAGAAAGTCGGCGGCTTCGGCGGCAAGGCCACGGTGCTGGCCGAGGGCCAGGTCTACCGCAACGATCCGGGCGCCTACAAGAAGGACCTGCAGCGCGCGCAGGACGCCACCATCGCCAGCGTGCGCAAGGCCGCCGACACCTGGTTCGGCAAGGGCGACTACCTGCTGACCGTGCTGCCGGCGCCGGAGGGCTTCGATCCGGCGGCCGAGGACAAGGCGGTCAAGCCGCTGCCGGCGGCCCCGGGCAAGCCCGCGCCCAAGGTGCCGGCGAAGGGCGACTACAGCGTCGGCAAGACCCAGGTGGACCGCGCCGCCGGCGTGCCGGAGACCACCCAGTTCCCGAACCTTAGCTTCCCGCAACTGCAGCGCGGCAAGCTCAAGAACGGCATCGAGGTGGTGCTGGCCGAGCGCCACACCATCCCGGTCACGCGGGTCGAACTGCTGTTCGATGCCGGCTACGCGACCGACCGCGGCAGCAAGCTCGGCACCGCCAACTTCACCGCGGCGCTGATGAACGAGAGCACCCGCAACCTGGATTCGGTGGACGTGGCGCAGCGCCGCCAGCGCCTGGGCGCGATGACCAGCGTGTCCTGCGCACTGGACAGCTGCGACGCCTCGCTCAACGCGCTCAACGACCAGTTGGCGCCGTCGCTGGCGCTGTTCGCCGACATCGTGCGCAATCCGGCGTTCAAGGCCGACGACATCGAGCGCATCCGTGGCCAGTGGCTGGCCTCGATCGCGCAGGAGAAGACCCAGCCGCAGGGCCTGGCGCTGCGCACCCTGCCGCCGCTGCTGTACGGGCCGACCCATCCGTACGGCGTGCCGCTCACCGGCACCGGCACCGAGGCGGCGATCAAGAGCCTGACTGCCAGCGACCTGAGCGCGTTCCAGAACAACTGGCTGCGTCCGGACAACGTGCGCATCCTGGTCGCCGGCGACACCACCCTGGCCAAGATCATCCCGCAGCTGGATGCCGCCTTCGGCGACTGGCAGGCCCCGTCCGGCAAGCGCCCGACCAAGCGCCTGCCGCAGGTGGCCGCGCAGCCCAAGCCGCGCGTGTTCCTGATCAACCGCGACGACGCCCCGCAGTCGCTGATCCTGGCCGGCCTGCTGGCGCCCTCGACCAAGGCGCCGAACAACCTCGCCATCGACGTGGCCAACGACGCCTTCGGCGGCACCTTCACCTCGCGCTTGAACATGAACCTGCGCGAGGACAAGCGCTGGGCCTACGGCGCCAGCAGCTTCATGCTCGACGCGCAGGGCCAGCGCCCGTTCCTGTTCTTTGCCCCGGTGCAGACCGACAAGACCGCCGAGTCGGCCGCCGAGATCCTCAAGGAAGCCAAGGCCGTGGTCGGCGACAAGCCGCTGACCGCCGAGGAGATCGCCAAGATCAAGAACCAGAGCATCCGCGCCCTGCCGGGCAGCTACGAGACCACCGGCGCGGTGCTCGGCGCGATGGAAGGCATCGTCCAGTACGGCCGCCCGGACGACTACGTGCAGACGCTGAAGACGCGCCTGGAGGCGGTCGACCAGCCGGCGGCGGAAGCGGCGATCAAGGAGATCGTGGCGCCGCAGGCGATGACCTGGGTCATCGTCGGCGATCTCAAGCAGATCGAAGCGCCGGTGCGCGCGCTGAAGCTGGGCGAGGTGCAGGTGCTCGACAGCGACGGCCAGCCGGTCAAGGCGAAGGCCAAGCCGTAACGCCGCACACGCATGGCGGGGCTGCCCGCCATGCGCCACGCGCCGGCGCCAGCATGGGCGTCGGCGCCATCGCAACGCATCGCCATCGCCATCGCGCGATGCGACATGCGACATGCGACATGCGACGACAGTGAGTGAACGCGCAGGCTGCGCTCAGGCGCAGCCTGCAGGCATCTGCCTTCCCTGGCATGCGCGGGTCGCGGATGGGTCACCAAAGCGGCGCGCCGCGCCTGTCCTTCACGGCTCCTGGTCGCAACGCTTGGTATCCGACAGGCCTGCCCTCGCCTGCCCTCCCTGCCCTCGCCGATGCCGACCGCTTTTCCCCGCCGCGGCGCCACTCCTCGCATCCGCATCGGCTGCGCCGGCTGGTCGATCGCCAGCACGCAGCGCGGCCTGGTCGGCGACGGCGCCAGCCAGTTGGCGCGCTATGCCACCCGCTTCGACGCGGTCGAGATCAATTCCACGTTCTACCGCGCCCACCGCGCCAGCACCTACCAGCGCTGGGCCGACAGCGTGCCGACGGAGTTCCGCTTTTCGGCCAAACTGCCACGCACCATCACCCACGACGCGCGCCTGTCCCGCGTCGGGCCGCTGCTGCAGACCTTCCTCGACGAGGTCGGCCATCTCGGCGACAGGCTCGGCTGCCTGCTGGTGCAGCTGCCGCCGAGCCTGGCCTTCGATGCACGCACCGCCGCCACCTTCTTCGCGATGCTGCGGCGCCGCTGGCACCGCGGCATCGCCTGCGAACCGCGCCACGCCAGCTGGTTCGACGCACGCGCCGAGGCGCTGTGGCAGCGCCACCACATCGCGTGCGTGGCCGCCGACCCGGCCCTCAACGCCAACGCCGCGCAGCCGGCAGGCGCGGCGGCGCCGGCCTACTGGCGCTGGCACGGCGCACCACGCCTCTACTACAGCGGCTACGCCGACGACACACTGCGCGGCCTGGCCGAGCGCGTCGTCGCCGCCACGCCATGCACGGGCGAAACCTGGGTGATCTTCGACAACACCGCGCTCGGCCACGCCCTCGACAACGCCGCCACGCTGCAGACGCAGCTGCGCGCGCTCGGCGTCGGTGCCGCCGGCTGATCGCCATGTCCCGCCGAGTCCCGCGATATGCCGGACACGCCCCGCTCCTGCGACTGGAACCAGCCCCCGATTCGCCACCCTTGTAGAAGCAGCTTCAGCCGCGACCTCAAGCGGATCGAAGCGCCGGTGCGAGCGCCGAAACTGGGCGAGGTGCGAGTGCTGGACAGCGACGGCCAGCTGATCGGCCTCGGCCCACGTCACGGCTGCGAGGTCATCGCGGCGCGGCCTCGTCCGACTCACGGCCGCTCTGCTGCAGCACATCGGTGCACCGGCCACCTACAAGCGCGCGCAGGCCCCGAGGGCTGGACCGCTCGGCGTGGAAGCGCCCAAGACGCGGGCAGCCCCCTCGGGTACTGCAGCAGCCGGCGCGTATGGAGCGTTGCCAGGCGCGCCGGCCAACGCGGCGCAGTAGCGGCGGATCAGTGGAAAGCCACGCTGTGGATGTCCTCTCCGTCGCTCCATCGGGTACAGGCATCGGTACCTTCGATCCAAACCGGCTTCCCGGCCATGTAGGCTGAGAGCAGCATCGCCAACTGCGCCTTGCCGACGTCCGACGTCTCATCGCGGATCATGTAGTACGTCGTGTTGCCGGCGCAGGTCGGGCGTTGGCTAGGCGTGCCGTTGACCACGACGTAGTGCACGCCGTCGGTCGAACGCACATAGAGATCCTTGATCGTTCCCGTCACCCTGCTGGCGGACGCCAGGCCGGTCGGCAGCCAGAGCACAAGCAAAACAGCGGCGAGCGTGTGGGAACGGCGGGGAGCCAGCAGAGCCATGGTGGTCGTCCTTGCGAAGTGGTGGCGCGTGCCGGCGCCGAAGCATGCATCCAGCGGCATCCGGAGGCACGCAGCACGGCCATTACAGATGCTGGCGCAAACGCGTCACTCCGGCTCAGCTGAACTGCGAACCGTCAGACTGCGGATGCTATCACGGTGAATTTCCGGATCCGACGCCATCGAGCGGATCATCGTCGCTGGCGGCGCCGGGCCAGGCGCGCAAGATTCGCACGTGCACGGCGTCACGCTTGCGACATCGTCCACGCGACGTCGCCACGCCCTGCGGTATGGTGCTGCGCCTCGCGATCCGCGCCAGACCCGACGCCGCCCATGACCGATGAAGCCCAGCGCCAGCGTGTCCTCGACAGCTACCGCATCGTCGACAGCCTGCCCGAGGCCGCTTACCAGGACATTGTGCAGATCGCCGCCACGCTGTGCGACACGCCGATCGCGCTGCTGTCGCTGCTGGACCGCGACCGGCAGTGGTTCAAGGCCCGGCTCGGCCTGGAACTGCCGCAGACCGAGCGCAGCCAGGCGGTGTGCGATCACGCGATCCGAGAGCCCGAACAGCTGCTGGAAGTGCCCGACCTCGCCGACGACCCGCGTTTCGCCAATATCTCGGTGGTCCGCGGCGACACCGGCGCACGTTTCTATGCCGGCATGCCGTTGGTGACCGACGACGGCGTCGCACTAGGCACGGTCTGCGTGCTGGACACCGCACCGCGCCAGCTCAGCAATGCGCAACGCGACGGCCTGCGCGCCCTCGCGCGCACCACCATGCGCCTGCTCGACGAACGCCGCAACGCCCTGCAGCGCGAACGCGAGGCGATCCTGCATCCGCACGCCGCCGATGCCCATGGCACCGGTGCCGACGGCCGCTATCGGCTGGTGATCCTGGAAGTGCAGGAACTGGCCGCGCTGGCCGAGCGGCAGAGCGAACGCCTGCTGGGCAGCAGCCTGCAGCAACTGGACCGCACCTTGGCCAGCTACGTGCACGACGGCGGCGCCGATACCGTGGACCGCGCCACCGAGCACGCCGAATTCATCGTCATGCTGCACGGCGCCGACGCCGAGCAGAAGCTGCGCGGCCTGCGCGAGATCGCCGCGCGGCAGCAGGCGCTCGGGCTGACCGTACTGGTCGGCGACGCCCAGGCCACACGGGCGGACGAGCCGATCGGGCAGGTGTTCCTGCGCGCCGAAGCCGCGCTCAGCGCGGAGAAGGACCGCCAGCGGCCGCAGACGCCCTGACCTGCGCGCTGCGTGCCGCCGCGCGCTGGACGGCAGCTCCCCCGCCCTGACACGGGTGGGCGCCGAGTCGGCCCCAAGGCGGGCAGTCCCCAATCTGCCCCGCCGACTGGGAACCAAGCCCGACAGCGGCCCCGTTCTTGCATGCCCCCAGGCGTTGCGGTCCCTCACCGGTACGAGCCGGGCGGCGCGTGGCCGCCAGGGCAGGATGGGCGGGCCACGCACCGGATCCGGCCGCGCGCCCCCGTCTCCGCTTCGGTCGTTTACCATGCCGCACGCATCCTGCTCTGGACCCGACATGAGCCATGCCGCTCCTCCCTGTTGCACCCCGCTGCTGAGCCTGTCGCTCGGCCTGTTGCTGGGCACCGCCGATACCGCCATGGCGGAGGCCGCGCCCGCGACCACGCTGACCGCGCCGGCACCGCCGCCGCAGACGCCCGACCTGGCGTACCCGGAACTGTTCCAGGCGGTGCAGCAGCAGGAGCTGTTCGACGACCAGAAGCACTTCGTCGACGCGCTGCCGCTGCGCGACCCGGCGCTGATCAACGCCGACTATCTGGCGCAGCGCCAGCAGCCGGGCTTCGACCTGCGCCGTTTCGTCGCCGCCAACTTCGAGGAATCCGGCCCGGTGCAGACCGAGGCGATCCGCCAGGACACCGGCCTGCGCGAGCACATCGACGCGCTGTGGCCGCTGCTGGTGCGCCGCCAGGTCGACGTGCCGCCCTACAGCAGCCTGCTGTCGCTGCCGCACCCCTACGTGGTGCCGGGCGGGCGCTTCCGCGAGGTCTACTACTGGGATTCCTACTTCACCATGCTCGGCCTGGTGGAGAGCGGCGAACACGAACGCAGCCGGCAGATGCTGGACAACTTCGCCTACCTGATCGACACCTACGGGCACATCCCCAACGGCAACCGCACCTACTACCTGAGCCGCTCGCAGCCGCCGTTCTTCTCGCACATGGTGCAGTTGCAGGCCAAGGTGGAGGGCGATGCCGCCTACGCGCGCTACCTGCCGCAGTTGCAGAAGGAATACGCGTACTGGATGGAAGGCGCGCAGACTCTGGCCCCGGGCAGCGCGCATGCGCACGTGGTGCGGCTGGCCGACGGCAGCCTGCTCAACCGCTATTGGGACGCCCGCGACACGCCGCGCCCGGAAGCCTGGCTGCACGACGTGCGCACCGCCGCCGAGGCCAAGGACCGCCCCGCCGCCGAGGTCTACCGCGACCTGCGCGCCGGCGCCGAGAGCGGCTGGGACTATTCCAGCCGCTGGCTCGGCGACCGCAAGACCCTGGCCAGCATCCGCACCACCGCCATCGTCCCGGTCGACCTGAACAGCCTGCTCTACCACCTGGAGAGCACCCTGGCCCTGGCCTGCGCCAAGAACCCCGGCGCGGCCGGCTGCGATACCGACTACGCGGCCCTGGCCAGCGCGCGCAAGACCGCGATCGACAAGCACCTGTGGAGCGATGCCGGCTACTACGCCGACTACGACTGGCAGCAGCGCCGGCTGCGCGACCAGGTCACCGCCGCGGCGCTGTACCCGCTGTTCGTCGGGGTCGCCTCGCCGGCACGGGCCAAGCGCAGCGCCGACACCGTGCAGGCGCAGTTGCTGCGCCCCGGCGGCGTGGCGACCACGCGCCTGCACACCGGCCAGCAGTGGGACGAACCCAACGGCTGGGCGCCGCTGCAGTGGATCGCCGTGGACGGCCTGCGCCGCTACGGCCAGGACGCGCTGGCGCAGCGCATCGGCAGCCGCTTCCTGGCGCGGGTGCAGGCGCTGTTCGCGCAGCAGCACAAGCTGGTGGAGAAGTACGGCGTGGACGCACAGGCCAAGGGCGGCGGCGGCGGCGAGTACGCGCTGCAGGACGGCTTCGGCTGGACCAATGGCGTGACCCTGTTGCTGCTGGATCTGTATGCGGCGCCGGCCGCGGCGCCGACAGCGCCGCACGCGCAAGCGACGGCCGAAGCCGAGGCGGAGGCCGTCGCGCTCTGAGCCGCCGCGGGCGGCACCGCGGCCACGCCGCGTCCGCCTGCGCCCCCGTCAACGCCGGCGGTGGGCGCCGCCGCTATTGCGCGGGCGTCTCCACGGCCATCCCCATCGCAAGGCGGTAGCGCTGGTACAGCGCCATCACCTTGTCGATGTACGCGCGGGTCTCCGCGTACGGCGGCACGCCGCCGTAGCGCGCCACCGCGCCGATGCCGGCGTTGTAGGCCGCCGCGGCCAGCACCCGATCGCCGGCGTAGCGGCGCAGCAGCGCGCGCATGTAGCGGGCGCCGCCGTCGATGGACTGGTCGGCCGCGAACGGATCGCGCACGCCGTACTCCCTGGCGACCTCGGGCAACAGTTGCATCACCCCCTGCGCGCCCTTGGGCGAGACCGCGGCGGCATCGAATCCGCTCTCGGCATGCGCGATCGCGCGCAGCCACGGCTCGTCGACCCCGGTGGCGCGCGCCGCGGCGCGGAACTGTTTGGCATGCGCCTGCAGTTGCGGCGCCCCGAGCTTGCCCAGTCCGGGATGCGCCACCTCTCCCGGCGGCGTGACCGCAGTGAAGCGCAGATACGGCCGCGAGCCCGGCAGATTGCGCGTGGAGTAGACCAATTGCCCGTCCTGCTCGCGCTCGTACAGGGTGCCGCTGAACACGCCGAGGTTGCCCCACAGATTGGGCGTGGCGATCGCCGCATCGTCCAGTTCCCTGGGGGTGCAGCGCGAACCCGGTTCCGGCGCGGTAGCCAGGCTGACCGTGCCGTCGCGCACGCAGCGGTACACCGTGCGCGCTGCCGCATCGGCGACGACGCCACAGCACAGCAGCAGGCACAGCGCGGCACGGGCAAGCGGCATCGGCGACACGCTCGGATGGGGCGGGCGCGCATCATCGCGCAGCGCGCGTGGACGCAGGTGACGGCCTGTCGCTCGGCGCTGTTTCCGGCACGGGTCTGGGTAGGAGTCAACTGTCATGCACCTGCGATGACAGGAGGAGCGTACGGGGCCTGATCGCGCGCGATGGCATTGAGCCAGCGCAGGAACTTGTGCATGCAGGGGAGCATG
>NZ_NQYT01000112.1:0-2179 GCF_009192935.1 Xanthomonas sp. LMG 12461 | reverse complement strand
GTGCCCCCTGCATGCGGGGAGCGACTCCAGTGTCCCGCGCACGCGGAGCCGATCGCGCGGGACAACGCGGCGCTGCGCGCGCGGCTGCGGGCCGGCTGAGCAGCGCAGGCCGGGGCGCGCGAGCGCGCCCGACGGCTCAGTCGGACGGCTGCAACCGCTGCCAGGCGGCCAGGACGATGCCGCGTACCTGCAGCCAGTCCAGGCGCGAGCGCGGCTGGTCGCGCAACTGCGCGACGTGTTCCTGCGCGACCATCCGCGCTCGCGCCTGGACTGGCTGCAGGTACGCGGCATCGTCCTGGCCGCCTGGCAGCGGTTGCAGCCGTCCGACTGAGCCGTCGGGCGCGCTCGCGCGCCCCGGCCTGCGCTGCTCAGCCGGCCAGCAGCCGCGCGCGCAGCGCCGCGTAGTCCGGCGCGATCGGCTCGGCCTGCGCGGGCCGCTGCAGCAGCGCCGCCAAGGCCGGCGGCACCGCCACCGGCTGGCCGATCAGCGGCTCCACCACCCCTTCGAACTTGGCCGGATGCGCGGTGGCCGCCACCGCCCAATCGCCGGCGTCGGCCTCCGCGCCTTCGGCGCGCAGTTGCTGCAGCACGTGCAGCGCGGTGGCGGTGTGCGGGCAATGCACCTCGCCGTAGCGGCGGAAGCGCTCGCCGATGGTCTGGCGGATCTGCGCATCGTCCACCGAGTACGCCTGGAACTGGGTGCGCAGCGTGGCGTCGTCGCCCTGGTAGAGCCAGCGCAGGCGCTCGACATTGCTCGGCGCGCCGACGTCCATCGCATTGGCCAGGGTCGCCACGCTGGGCTGCGGCGCGTAGTCGGCGCCGGCGAAGAAGTCCGGCAGCACGCGGTTGGCGTTGGTCGCCAGCACGATCCGGCCCAGCGGCACGCCCAGCGCACGCGCCAGGATCGCGGCCAGCGCATTGCCCAGGTTGCCGGTGGGCACCACCAAATTCAGCGGCTGCGCATGCGCGGCATGGTGCTGCAGGGCTGCATATGCGTAGTAGCTCATCTGCGGCAGCAAGCGCCCCAGGCTGATGCTGTTGGCCGAACTCAGCGGCGCCTGCGCCTGCAGGTCGGCGTCGTTCAGGGCCTGCTTGACCAGCGCCTGGCAATCGTCGAACGAGCCGGCCACGCGCAGCGCCTGGATGTTGTCGCCGAAGCAGCCGAGTTGGTGCGCCTGCCGCGGCGACACGCGCCCGTCCGGATACAGCACCACCACGCGCAGCCCCGGCTGGCGATGGAACGCGGCCGCGACCGCGGCACCGGTATCGCCGGAGGTGGCGACGAGGATGGTCAACGGCGTTTCCGCCCCCCGCCGCAGCCGGGTCAGACAGGCGGCCAGGAAGCGCGCGCCGAAGTCCTTGAACGCGGCGGTCGGCCCATGGAACAGCTCCAGCGCGTGGTCGCCGGGCGTTGCCAGCGGCTGCAGCGGCGCGGCGAAGTCGAAGGCCTCCGCGCAGATGGCCGGCAGGTCCGCAGCCAGAGCGTCGCCATCGAAGAACGGCGCCAGCAGATCCGCTGCGGTCTCGGCGAGGTTGGCCCCGGCGCGCAGGTCGCGGGCGGCGGGCAGGCGCTCGGGCACGTACAGGCCGCCATCGGGGGCGAGCCCGGCGGCGATGGCCTGGCTGAGCGAAACGGCGGGAGCGGCGTTACGGGTGGAGATGAAGTTCATGGTGGTTCCGGTGGCAGGGGAATTCGGTCGCACTGGCATTTCTGGCTCTGGCTCTGGCTTTGGCTCTTGCATTAGCTTTTGGCTCTTGCTCTTGCTGTTGCTCTTGCTTTGGCTGTTGCGCTTCTGCTTTACCGGGGGCCCCTCGGCGCGGCAGCCGCGGCGGGCGAATACCCGAAGGGCGACGCGCAGGATGCGCGTCGTTTTTCGCCGGCACATGGATGTGCCGTCGAAAAATGCCCGTCGTGGCTGCGGACCCGGAGCGCGTTAGCGCGGAGGGCGCGCTGCGGGGTGTGCTTTCTTTTGGTTACTTTTCTTTGCACAAGCAAAGAAAAGTGACTCGCCGACAGGCGAAAGCTTTTGCTTTTGCTGTTGCTGCTGCTTGATTTACACGTCGGACAAGCACAGCAGCACGAGAGAGCGTTAGCAGCGATCAGCTCTATCGGTAAATACCTTCGGTGATACAGCCGTTCCTGCATTGCTGCTCGGGGAGTCCTGCCCACTACCAACGC
>NZ_NQYT01000111.1:0-3797 GCF_009192935.1 Xanthomonas sp. LMG 12461 | reverse complement strand
CAGCACGTCAGATGCACAAGGCGGCGCGCGCAGTGCCGGTACCGCTCAGCCGGCCAGACCCAGCTGTTCGGCCAGGTCGCTGCGCGGCGACCGCCCGTACAGCCGGCTGTACTCGCGACTGAACTGCGACGGGCTCTGGTAGCCGACGCGGTAGCCGGCCGCGCCCACGTCCATGCGTTCGACCACCATCAGCCGCCGCGCAGCGACCTGGCCGAACAGCTGGGTCTGGCCGGCTGAGCGGTACCGGCACTGCGCGCGCCGCCTTGTGCATCTGACGTGCTGCTTGATCGACCAAGGGCCTCTCTCATCACTCCGAGGCACGTCCCGTAGGGGCGGCGTCAGCCGCGACGCGCGTTACCGGGAAAGCTCCGCCGCGACTGAAGTCGCTGCCACAGGGGCTTGCGGCGAGCCCCCCCGGGTGCACCGTGGGAGGGACTTCAGTCCCGACGCATTGCGCCATCGGAACGCACACCACATCGCGCGTCGCGGCTGCATGACACTTGACTCCTACAGAGCAAGCCGCATCCGGCTTGCGTGTCGCCGGATCGAGCGATTCGAGGTGCTGCAGGCAGCGCGTTGGTGTGCTTCGGCGCCCGTGCAGGACCAGTGCGGTCCTGCACGGGCGGCACGCACTACTGCAGTTGCTTGAGCCGCGCGACGATCTCCTGCGCGTGGCGCTCGATCAGGCCTTCGGAGGTGCCCCAGGCGGTGCTGTTGGTCGATTCCACGTCGAACTGCGCGGCGGTCTTGCCGTTGGCATCGGCGACGGTGACGCGGCTCTTGATCTTGTCGCGCCCGGCCATGATGCCGGCCCAGAAGCGCGCACCGTTGCTGCGCATGTAGTAGTGATCGATGACGATGGTCATCTTGCGCGCATTGGCCTGGCCCTGCGTGCCGTGCAGGTGCGCCGCGTCCAGTTGCGCGTCGAGCTGGCGGCGGAACATGGCCAGGCTCTCGGCATCGGTGTCGTCGTTGCCGGTGAGCTGGTACCAGTAGGTTTCGGCGGTGGTCGCCTTGTAGCTCTGGTGCACCACGCTGTTGGTCGCGCAGCCGGCGGCCAGCAACATCACGCTCACCAGCGCGAGCGTTTTCCATTGCAGTTTCATGCTCTCTCCTTGTTGAATCCCCATGCCGGGGCGAACGCTGCCGGCCGCGGCAGCATAGCGGCTGCGCGCGGGCAGGCGGCAGGCCTAGCGCGTTGTCTCCGGATCGCCCAGCCACGTGGCCACGATCTGCGCATAGGCGCCGCTGGCCTTGCTCAGGTGCAGCCATTGGTCGACGTAGGCCTTCCAGGCCATGTCGTCGCGCGGCAGCAGGAACGCTTTCTCGCTGTACTGCAGCGGCCGCTCCGGCGCCACCGCGCACAGGCCGGGCACCTGGCGCTGCCGGAAGCGCGCCTCGGAGGCGTCGGTGATCATCACGTCGGCGCGGCCCTCGCGCAGGTCGCGGAAGATGGCGGGGTTGTCGTCGGACAGGATCAGTTGCGCATGCGGCAGTTCGCGGCGGGCGAACGCCTCGTTGGTGCCGCCGCGCGGTTCGATCACCCGCACTTCGGGCCGGTCGATCTGGGCGATGGTGCGGTAGCGCGTGCGGTCGGCGCAGCGCACCAGCGGGATCTTGCCGTCGACCTCCAGCACGGCACTGAACCAGGCCTGGCGCTGCCGCGGCAGCGACACCGAGATGCCGCCGACGGCGATGTCGCAGCGGTCGGCGCGCAGGTCCGACAGCAGGGACGGCCAGCGCGTGGGCACCCATTGCAGCTTGACCTCCAGGCTCTCGGCCAGCGATTGCGCCAGGGCGATGTCGATGCCGTCGTAGGTGCCGTCGCGGTGCAGGCGGCTGTAGGGCGCGTAGTCGCCGGTGGTGCACACGCGCAGCACGCCGCGTTGCAGGACGCTGTCCAGGTGCGAGGGGGCGGCGTGTGCGGGCAGCGCCAGCGCGGCGCCGAGCAGGCCGGCGGCCAGGCGTCGGATCATGCGGTTCTCCTGCGGCAGGGTGGGCATCGGTGCCCGTTGGCTGTACGCCGGCTGTCGCGCCGGCGGTGCGCATCACCTTAGCCGTTTTGCGCATGCACCGACGCAATCCCTGACGCGACAAGGCCTTGCGTGCACCGGGCGGGCGCCGGTGACGCCATGTTGCCGCTTGCCGCGCGCGGCGGCACGCGCCGGCAACGGAACTCGCGGCACGCTGTACCGGTCCGTCCCCCACATTCGTCCTCGCCGCCTGCCCATGGATCCTCGACCGTCGTGACCCCCCTTCCTGCGCAAGACCGATGGCTGCAGCTGTGGGCGGCACTGGCGACGGCGATGATTCTGGCCTTGCTGGGACGCCTGCTGTGGGGCACGCCGTCGGCGCCGCCGCGTGCCGTGGCCGAGGACGCGCTGCGCCTGGTGTTCCTGCCGCGGCAGACCGCGCAGCGTGTTCCGGCCCCGTCGCCGGCGTCCGCGCGCGCGCCGGCCGTGGACGCGCGCATGCCGGCCGGGGCACGGCCGCCGCGCCGCGCCGCCGCGCCGCCGTCTTCGCCCTCGCAGACGCCGAGCGCGCCCGCCGCGGCCGCGGCCGCGACCGGCATGGCGGCGACGCTGTACACCGGCGATGGCCATCCGCGCCTGCCGGATGGGGTGGCGGTGGATCCGTTCGCGCAGGCGCAGGGCACGCCGCCGGGGACGCTCAATCCGCGCGACGTGGCCAAGTCCAAGCGCCTGCTCGAGCGACCCAATCCGATCGACTACCGGTCGACCCGTTTCGACAAGGATTGGGCCAGCGACGGCACCCTCGGCGACGTCGCCGTGCAGGGCATCGGCCGGGCGATCAAGCAGCTGCTGCCCAAGAACACCCATCAGTCGGCGGTGGCGCGGCCGCCGCCGGACGTGCGGTTCAATCCGGCGCTGCACGAGCGCGCCAGCGACCTCGGCAGCGAGGCCACCGGCGATGCCTACAAGGCCGCGCCGATCGCCTTCGAAAAGGTGCCCGGGTTGGATGGCGAAGCCAGTCGGCGGATTCGCCAGGCCCTGGCCGACCTGCAGCAACGCCGCGGCGCCTGCCCGGCGGCGCAGCGCGCGCGCCTGCTGGCACCGGTGCAGCAGCACCTGGATGCGCTGCTGCAGGTGGAAACCGCCATGGCCAAGGGCGCGGACCCGATCCGTGCGCAGCAACTGCTGCCACGCGAGGCAGACAGCGCCTACGATCTGGCGCGGCGCGCGCTGTGGTACGCCGATCAGAAGCTGGCGGCGTGTGCGCCGTAGGTGGGCGTGCAGGTCGGAGGACGCATGCAATGGTCGTCGCTGCTTGAATCGCGAAGAGCGGAGGCCGCGAGCGATTCGACCTTGGCAGCAGTCGGGACTGAAGTCCCTCCCACGGTGCGCCCAGACCGTGTGCTGCACGTTCTTGTAGGAACGGCTTCAGGCGCGACGAGCGAAGGCGGCGCGCTATCCGGCCGCTGAAGCAATCGGGACCAAAGACCCGCCCACGATGTTCCAGCCAGCGTGCCGCATGCCCCTGTGGGAGGGACTTCAGTCCCGACGCGTGGAGTCTGGTGCCATCGTGGTGTGCAGGAGCCTGGTCGCGGCTGAAGCCGCTTGTGTCAAATAAGGGTCTATCGTTGTAGGTGAGAGCGGAGTGCGGCAGGCCGTTTAGCCGCAGTGCCAGCAAGCACGAGTAGGAGTCAGCGCCGCCGCACTCCGGTTCTCCTGCCTGACAAGCCCGAACAGTTGCCCGAGTGACGAGCTCGAACTCCACAAGCATGGGCATCGGCAGGCGAGGGCCACGCAACGCGTAAAATGAGACGGACGGCTATG
>NZ_NQYT01000110.1:0-10694 GCF_009192935.1 Xanthomonas sp. LMG 12461 | reverse complement strand
CGGTGTGGGGTTGAAGCGGCGTGCGATGAACTGGGTGAGTGTGATTGCGCTGACGGCGACGATGTTCTGGGTGCTGATCCAGGGCTATCGCATCGCCACCGGGCAGTCGCGCGAATCGGCGATGGCGACGATGGTCAAGGCGGCCAAGGTCGCGGTGATCCTGATGATTGCCTCCACCGTCGGCGCCAACGGCGCCATGTTGCACAAGACGATGACCGACAACCTGGACAAGGAGATCCACGGTTTGTTCACGGGCGACGATAATTCCAGCGCAGCCGATGCGATCGACCAGAATCTGGAGTACACGCAGCTTGCGATGGCGGCCCTGGATGCGGTGAAGGTGAACGCCAACGATCCGGAGTCGATCGATCAGAAGAGCCGAGCGATCCTGTTGGCTGGATTCGGCACGGCCGGTCCGCCCATGGTCGCCGGTGCGATGTTGTTGCTCTTCAAGTTCACTCTGGCCTTCCTGATCGGCATCGGGCCGATCTTCATCTTCTTTTTGATGTTCGAGCAGACCAAGGACCTGTTCAAGAAGTGGCTGTATTATGTGTTGGGAACGCTGTTCTCGATGGCCATGCTGTCAGTCGTGTCGGCGATGGTCCTGAAGTTCACGGTGAAGGTGGCGGGGGCCTACTGGGCCATGAAGCTCATCCCGCTGGGCAATGCGGAAGGTTTGTCGTCGCAGGCGCTGCAGCAGGGAGGGATTGGATTGCTCATGACCTTGCTGATCGTGTCAGTGCCGCCGATGGCTGCCGCGCTGTGGCAAGGCAGCATGGCGTCCTTCATGCACTTCTCGGCGTTCGCCGGTGGTGCAGCGTCCACGCCTGGGCCTCAGGGGCAGCCGCCGGGGTCGTATGTGCCGCAACAATTGCCAAGTAATGATGCTAGGACGACCAGCGGTGCAATTGGCGGAGATACACATGCCGCTAGAACAGTCGGTACAAATGCAAGCCCGCAGCTCCCAGTAGGGGCACGCGGCTTAGCTGGCTCTAAAGACAGCAACATTAGCTAATGTCAAGGAAGAGGAGTTCCGATTGCCATGAACTCAGTGAGACTTCTATGTGTTCTTTTTTGTGTCACTTCTGGGTATGCCTGGGCAGAGCAAGGTTGTCCGCCTGGGCAGATTCCGGCCCAATCAAATGGCAACATGGCATCCTGCGGTCCTATACCGCCTGGCTATTACCAAGCCCAACCGGCTCCTGCTCCGCGCCCTTCAGGAAAATGGATTCCGACATGGGGATCGGTTGCCGTGGGCTCATTAGGGCTTGAGCGCAATTATGGCGTATCGACGGGAAAACTAACAAAAGAGGACGCCGAAAAGGACGCCATGGCGCGTTGTTCAAAGCACGGCGAGAAAGATTGCAAGATTGGTTTATCTTATTTCAATCAATGTGTTGCGGTGGGAGAGCCTCAGATTAATGGAAAGCCAAATCTACTAGGGTATGTTCATATTGTTGGAGATGCCAAACCAGAAGAGGCTGCCGCTGCCGCAAAATCAGCATGTCAAAGAGACAATCCAGAAAATAAATGCAAGGTAATTTACGAGTCCTGCACTAAGCAAATATTTGAGAGGTTCTAATTCAAGCCATCAAGTCAAACAATAGTCTTGGATCGGAATTGTTTAGCATATAGGCTGCATCGTGGTGATATATGGATATTGAACTCACCCTGGCTGTCTCTCTTGCGATCCTTTTCGCTGTAGGTAACGCGGAGGCGGAAAACGGGTGTCCGCCTGGGCAGATTCCGGCCCAAGCAAATGGCAACATGGCGTCCTGTGGCCCTATACCGCCTGGCTATTATCAACAACAGCCAGCTCCGCCACCGCGCCCACTCGGGAAGTGGCTCAAAACGTGGGGCGCGGTTGCGGGTGATGATATCACTCAATTTAGCGTGTCGACAGGCAAACTAAGTAAAGCGGATGCCGAGAAGGATGCTTTGCAAAAGTGCCAGAATGCCAGCTCTCACCGATGCCGCATTGTTCATGCTTATGAGAATCAATGTGTAGTGGTAGTTACGCCCCCAGGGGAAGGAGTGGCGAGCGTTGACTCGGGCTTTCCACTTGCGGAAATAAGTAGGAAAGCAATTATACGTTGTCAGAAAAATAACGCCGGCAAGGAGTGTACTATTGGTTACTCCAATTGCACTGAACAGATTTTTCAGAAATTCTAGGCGATAAGATGCGTTTTTTTGCTGAGTCAGTCGCCGAGAATAATAGCCGACCAACTTGAGCTATGGGAGGGATTCAGATGGCGCTCAACCGTTATCTTACCTTCGCTACGTTTTTCTTGGTAGGTGCTGCGTCTGCAGAAAGTGGTTGCCCACCTGGGCAACTCCCGGCGCAGGCAAATGGCGCAATGGCCTCGTGTACACCTGTTCCTCCTGGCTACTACCAACAGCAGGCTCCTGCGCCACAGCCTTTGGGTAAGTGGCTCACGACATGGGGTGCTATCGCGATGGGATCGATAGACGATACGACAAATTATGGGGTCACTACGGGTAAGTTATCCAAGTCAGAAGCCGAGGCCGATGCACTCAGACGCTGTGCCTCTCATGGGGAAAAGAACTGCCAAATCGCCTTGAGTTATCACAACCAATGCGCCGTAATCGCCGAGCCGCAGACGAATGGATTGCCTCTGGCTGTTGGTCGAGTCAGCTTTTCTGGTGGCGTGACCATTCCTGATGCAATACAGAGAGCTCAAGCTCATTGCAGAAAAGCCAACGCCGCAACGCCAGAGGCCGATTGCAAAGTGATTTACAAAGCCTGTACGGAACAGATATTCGAGAAATTTTGAACTGCGATGGAACGCGCATGAAGATCAGCCTCCTTTTTACTATGCTCCTTTTAGCCAACACAGCAGATGCAGAAAATGGCTGCCCGCCTGGTCAATTGCCAGCCCAGGCCAATGGTGCGATTACCTCCTGCACACCGATTCCGCAAGGCTATTATCAAGCACAGCCGGCGCCTCCGCCCCAACCATCGGGGCGCTGGATCAATACCTGGGGAGCTATCGCGATTGGATCAGTAGACGCCACAACAGATTACGGCGTTACGACTGGAAAACTGTCTCAAGCAGAAGCTGAGGCCGACGCTCTCAAACGCTGTGGCAAGCATGGCGCGACGAACTGCGAGATTGCTTTTAAATATCACAATCAGTGTGCTGCTATTGCGGAGCCCCAAACTAATGGGCTTCCTATTGTCGCCGGGCGTGTGCAATTTGTGGGGGCTGGATCGACGGCCGAAGCCAGCCGAATAGCTCAGGAGGATTGTAAAAAAGCAAACAAGATGACGCCGAGCTTGGACTGCAAGGTTATATATAAAGCCTGTACCGAGCAGATTTTCGAGAAATTCTAGAGTTAGGTAGTTCCCCTAGGTAGATACCACACGGACGAGATGGTGTTATGAAAGTGAGCAAGGGCCCGAAGAATCCAACCAAGACCTCTTCCGCGACCGCAAAGCCTCATTTACTCAAGCCGTAATCGGACCTGCCCTCATGCGGCAAACACTATCCGCTGATAGGTGGCAGCAGTCAGTGCAGCGTGTACGGGCGTTGCTGACCCTTTGCCTCTTGACGCTCTCGCTGACTGCAAGCCTGACTGCGCTCGCCTATCGCACGTCAGGCGACCTCATCCTGTTGCTGGCGTAAAGTGTGGCCGCCCTGAGAGCGCTCCTTCACCTCGGCATGGCCGCGATGCTACTCCGGCTGGCGCTGCGCGCATCCGCCACCAAGCAGCGCCTCCAGGCACACGGCGGATGCACGGCACAGCGGCGCCAGTTGCGCAGGTCCATCCTCGACATGGTTGGCGCAACGGTGCACGTGCTCATGATGAGCATGGCGGCAATCGCGCTGCCCCTCTCTCTGCCGGTGGTGATGCGCGTGCCGGAAGTTGGAATGGTGTTCGTGATATTGATCTTTGCGCTGCTAATGCTCGGTGTTTACATCAGACGCAGTTGCCGGGGACTGACTGAGGCCATCGCGCAGGCCGACTTGGCTATGCGCAGCACCCTGGTGGCATAACGCCCTTATGAACGCTCAGACTGTTACTGCCATTTTCCTTCTGTCCCTCTTAGCCGGGTGCAATCAGATGAATACCGCTTCTGAAAAAGCCGACGGTGTTGCGCAAACGGCAGCCGATGGCAATCCCGTCTATCAGCGTAATGCCAAGCCCACCCAGGCGTATCGGATTACGATGACCATCGAAGATGCGCCAGGACCCTTTGGGTATGTCTCAGGTACTGCGTTTTATGACATGGCCAACTATGAGCAGTGTACGCCGCTTAACGAGCCACTCGAAGGCGTGAGAACCAAGCCGAAAGAAGCGGGAATACCCATCAACTTTCAGAAGGTCGACGGGGAACATTATGTGGGGACGATATATGCCGACGGCATGGTCGACGCCGACTATTACGGCATGGGCGTGTGCCGCTTTGAACTGACGGGCGTCGGCATTGCCTTGAAGGCGACCGGCAAGCATGAAGAAACGCGTTACGAGCCTACGCTGTTCAAGAAGGAGATTTATAGTTTAAAACCCAAGGTTACGTACTTCTGGAAAGGACTCTATCCGAGAGCGGGCATGGATGACTTCCCGGATAGTGGCGTATCAAAGATTGACGACTTCAATGAGAATGCACGACCCAATATCTTCAAAGTGACGCTGACATCGGAGAATATACTTCCATGAGCATGACGACTAGCCAATATGCAGCGTTGGCGAATGATGTATATAAAAAGCCGCCAGAGACGGGGGAAAGAAGTAAGCCTGTCGATATAGGTGGCGTCTCCTACAAGCGGCTGAGCTATATGGATAGCGCGTCCGGCTATCAGGGCATCCTTTATCAACGGTTGGATACCAACGAACTCATCGTCGCACACCGCGGCAGCGAGTTCGACCGCCAGCCGTGGCGCGATGGCCTGGTTGCCGATGGGGGTATGGTCGCCACCCGTCACAACGCCCAAGCGGCGGACGCCATTGAGTTCACTCGACACGCCTTGGAAACCGCAAAACAAATTGGCCAATACACCAACGCTCATGACGTCACCGTGGTTGGCCATTCACTCGGTGGCGGTCTCGCGGAAATCACCGCGCACCACTTCGGCTTGAAAGGCGAAACCTTCAACGGCTATGGGGCCGTCAGCTTGGATCGTCGTATTCCCGAAGGCGGCAACGCGGTCATCAATCACGTAATGGCGGGAGATCCCGTCAGCGCCGCCAGCCGGCACTATGGTCAGGTCCGGGTGTATGCCACGGAGCAAGAGATCGCAACGCTGGAGCGGACCGGCTATGACGACCAGGGCAGTGGCTTGCGCAATCCGATCAGTGCGGCGAAGGGGTTGGTGACGGACTCCCACACCATCTACAACTTCCTGCCGACAGACAAGGAAGGCAGGCCGAAGCACTCTGTCCTGGAAGACGCGACCGCACAGCACCTGGCGCAGCGCCATGCGCCAATGATCGAACGGTATCGGGATGATATCGCCACGCTGCGCATGGGGGTGACGCTGGGTGCGCGGGGCTGGGGTGGGCTGCTGCAGGATGGCGTTGCCGAACTGCGGGGGCCACTTGCGCCCGGGGCGGGCCGCGAAAGCATCGGCGTGCCGAATTGGTCGGAGCACATGCAGCGGCTGCAGATGCCGCGTATGGAGAGCGGAGAACCGCAGGGCTGGCGGGCTCCGCAGAAGGTGCCGGAGCAATCGAGCGTGACGCCTGCCGAGCAGCCGGCTGATGCTCTCTACCAGATGCTCAAGAGCAGGTTACCTGCCGGCATCGCGGATGCCGCGGTGTCGTATGCGGCATCGCAAGCGCGGCGTGAGGGGATGGAGCGGCCAGAGCAGATCAAGGCCGTGACCCTGCTGGAGGGCGGAAGCGCCTGGATCGAAGGCAGCACACCCGGCTACCGTGTGAAGGTGGATCTGTCCGGTACGCCGCCTTTGGTTCAGGAACGGAGGACGGATCAGGCGCCTGAGCCGCAGCACCTGGCACAGCAGCTGGATGCGCCCCAACAACAGGCATCGGTGAAGGGGCGGTGATAATCATGGGGGCATCGAACTGGATGTAGACATAGATTGCCTCCACCGTCGGCGCCAACGGCGCCATGTTGCACAAGACGATGACCGACAACCTGGACAAGGAGATCCACGGTTTGTTCACGGGCGACGATAATTCCAGCGCAGCCGATGCGATCGACCAGAATCTGGAGTACACCCAGCTTGCGATGGCGGCCCTGGATGCGGTGAAGGTGAACGCCAACGATCCGGAGTCGATCGATCAGAAGAGCCGAGCGATCCTGTTGGCTGGATTCGGCACGGCCGGTCCGCCCATGGTCGCCGGTGCGATGTTGTTGCTGTTCAAGTTCACTCTGGCCTTCCTGATCGGCATCGGGCCGATCTTCATCTTCTTTTTGATGTTCGAGCAGACCAAGGACCTGTTCAAGAAGTGGTTGTACTATGTGTTGGGAACGCTGTTCTCGATGGCCATGCTGTCAGTCGTGTCGGCGATGGTCCTGAAGTTTACGGTGAAGGTGGCGGGGGCCTACTGGGCGATGAAGCTCATCCCGCTGGGCAATGCGGAAGGCTTGTCGTCGCAGGCGCTGCAGCAGGGCGGGATCGGGCTCCTGATGACCTTGCTCATCGTCTCAGTGCCGCCGATGGCTGCCGCGCTGTGGCAAGGCAGCATGGCGTCCTTCATGCACTTCTCGGCGTTCGCCGGTGGTGCAGCGTCCACGCCTGGGCCGCAGGGGCAGCCGCCGGGGTCGTATGCTCCTCCGCGCGTAGAGTCAAATAGTGGCTTAACTGAAGCGCGGTCGTCAGACTTGAATAGCACGCGAGCTACTGGTATTGCTTCTAGCTCGTCTGCTACGCGCAATACAGGAGCACTTGGTATTGCGAATCAAAGAGATAGTGATCGCCTCGGCTGAGGATACAGGCTTTTATTTGATGAATTTTTGATATTAAGAAAGGTTTACTCATGAAGTACATGGTCTGCTTCACTTTCTTATTCATGCTGTCCTCAAAAGCTCTGGCGGAACAAGGCTGTCCCCCAGGGCAGCTTCCTGCGCAGGCCAGTGGAAACATTGCATCTTGCGGGCCGATCCCCCCCGGCTATTATCAACAGCAACCCTCCCCCCCCGCTCCTAGCGGTAAATGGATCAAGACCTGGGGTGCGATTGCGATCGGCACAGTAGATTCAGTCCCATACTACGGCGTTCCAACTGGGGCGATGTCCGAGTCGGAAGCCAAAAGCCAGGCGTTAGCCCGATGTGCCAAAAAAGGCGCACAGAACTGCAAGGTTGTTTTAGTTTATAAAAATCAATGTGCTGCCATTGTCGAGCCGCAGATTAATGGTCGGCCTAACCCTGATGGGTTCATTCAATTCTCTAATGGGCCGACTAAAGAAAAGGTAGTTGGGACTGCTTCAGAGGGGTGTGAGCGTAAGAATCCCGGAGCAGCATGCAAGGTGATATATCAGGCATGCTCAGAGCCAGTGTTTGAAAGATATTGATTGTTTTTCCTGTTTTCGATCAGATCAAGGGTCGAAGTGCTCGCCAAGCGGATAAGTAAGGAAAAACAAGTGCCCTAGGGTGGGCCATAGACATGCATGCACTTCTCAGCGTTCTCTGGTGGTGCAGCGTCCACGCTAGGGCCACAGGGGCAGCCGCCGGGGTCGTATGTGTCGCCTCAAGGTGGCAAAGATACGCCGCTTGGAAGTGCTGACGCGACAAGGTATTCAGCGGGACGTCTACCGCAAGAAGGTAGCAGGGTAATGGGCAATGCCAATGCCAATCGGAATAGCAGTCGATTCACCTGAACCACAAGGTATTCAGACGGTAATCAACCATTATCTATTCTTTGCTACTTTTTTCTTAGCAGGCGTTGCGCATGCGGAAAATGGGTGCCCGCCAGGTCAGTTGCCTGCGCAGGCAAATGGAGCGATAACTTCCTGTACTCCGATCCCTTCCGGTTACTATCAACGAGAAGCACCTCCGCCTCGCCCCTCCGGAAAGTGGGTTAAAACCTGGGGGGCGATTGCAATGGGCTATACTGATTCCGCTACAACTTTCGGTGTCACCAAAGGGAAATTGTCTGAGGCAGAGGCGCAGGCAGATGCACTAATGCGCTGCGGTTCTCGTGGATTAAAAAATTGCAAAATTGTATTGAAGTATCACAACCAATGTGCGGCGGTTGCTGAACCCCATATTTACGGGAGCCCCTACAGTGATGGTCGACTTAGTTTTGCTGGTTCAGCAACTATTCCGGAAGCCAGTAGTCGTGCTTTGAGCGACTGCAAAAAAAATAATAGATCAACCCCGAAGGCCGTGTGCGAGATTATTTATACAGCCTGCACTGAGCAGATATTCGAGAAGTTCTAGTGCTGAGTGGTTCCCATCTATTGTTCAAACCAGTCATGGAACGGAATTTTCTGGCGTGTAGGATGCATCGTGATGATATATGGATATGAAATTCGCCCTGACTGTCTCCCTGGCGATCCTTTTCGCTGTGGGCGACGCGCGAGCGGAAAACGGATGCCAGCCTGAATGTTCTGGGTGCTGATCCAGGGCTATCGCATCGCCACCGGGCAGTCGCGCCAATCGGCGATGGCGACGATGGTCAAGGCGGCCAAGGTCGCGGTGATCCTGATGATTGCCTCCACTTTTTTTTGATGTTCGAGCAGACCAAGGACCTGTTCAAGAAGTGGCTGTATTATGTGTTGGGAACGCTGTTCTCGATGGCCATGCTGTCAGTCGTGTCGGCGATGGTCCTGAAGTTCACGGTGAAGGTGGCGGGGCCCTACTGGGCCATGAAGCTCATCCCGTTGGGCAATGCGGAAGGTTTGTCGTCGCAGGCGCTGCAGCAGGGAGGGATTGGATTGCTCATGACCTTGCTGATCGTGTCAGTGCCGCCGATGGCTGCCGCGCTGTGGCAAGGCAGCATGGCGTCCTTCATGCACTTCTCGGCGTTCGCCGGTGGTGCAGCGTCTTCGCCTGGGCCTCAGGGGCAGCCGCCGGGGTCTTATACGCCGCCGCAGCGTGGCAACGATACATCTGCTGCATCGAACAATGGCTCTCTACCTAGGCACGGGAACTCATCGTCGGGGCTACAAAATGCAGTGCAATCCTCTGAGGGTAGTGGTGCCAGGGGCAATGCCAACAGCAATAGCAGCCGATTCACTTAGCGACGAGATGCACATGAAATTCAAGCTGTCATTTCCCTTCGCCATTTTCTTCTTCATAGGTTCAGCATATGCAGAGAATGGATGCCCGCCAGGGCAACTCCCGGCACAGGCCAATGGCGCAATGAATTCATGTACGCCAGTTCCATCTGGCTACTACCAACAGCAGGCTCCCGTATCACGGCCTTCAGGCAAGTGGATCACGACATGGGGAGCTATCGCTATGGGATCAATAGACGATACGACAAACTATGGAGTAACTACGGGCAAGCTATCTAAGCCTGAAGCCGAGGCAGATGCGCTCAGGCGCTGCGCTTCCCATGGGGAAAAAGACTGCCGAGTCTTTATTAGTTATCACAACCAATGTGCTGCAATTGCTGAGCCGCAAACGAACGGATTGCCGATAAGTGCAGGGCGGGTTAGCTTTGCTAGGGCCGTATCGATTCCAGAAGCGACGAAAATCGCTCAGACTGACTGTAAAAAAACTAACAGTTCAGTGCTCGGGGTTGACTGCAAGGTGGTTTATCAAGCCTGTACTAAGCAGATATTCGAAAAATTCTAGAATTTTGTGGGCGCTAAAGAGGGGCGCCAAACGCAGGAGGGTGCGCCATGAAGAAGCTTGGATTGCTTTCTGCGTGCCTGTTGTACACTATATCGCTGCAATCATCGGTCTCTGAAGGGAGTGGTGCTAGAGGCAATTCAAAGCGAGATAGTAGTCAATTTATTTAGATTGGAATAAGGTGGGCGCGAAGTTTAAATCACCCATCTTTTTTGTGGCCTGTTTTTACATGGGTGCTGTATACGCGGAGAATGGGTGTCCACTTGGTCAGTTGCCTGCTCAGGCTAATGGCTCGATAGCTTCCTGTACGCCGATTCCGGCAAGCTACTATCAACAAAAACCCGTAGCACAGCAACCATCTGGGAAATGGATTACGACTTGGGGAGCTATCGCACAGGGCTCAACAGATTCTGCCGTGATCTATGGAGTCACTACGGGCAAGTTATCGAAGGCGGAGGCTGAGGCGGACGCGCTGAGACGCTGTGGTTCTCGTGGATTAACGAATTGCAAGGTCGCATTTAGATATCATAATCAATGCGTGGCAATAGCAGAGCCACACATTGGAGGTCAACCTTTGCCACTGGGCGAGTTAGATTTGTTGGTGCTAGCTTAATTCCTGAGGCGACTAGGATAGTCGAGAAGGATTGCATGGGAGCTAATAAATCAACTCCAGAGGCCGAGTGCAAAGTGGTGTATACGGCATGCACGGAGCAGATTTTCGAGAACTTCTAGAATGTCGTGGTGATATATGTATATGAAGTTCACCCTGACTGTCTCCTTTGCGATCCTTTTTGCTGTTGGTAACGCGCGAGCGGAAAGCGGCTGCCAACCTGAATGTTCTGGGTGCTGATCCAGGGCTATCGCATCGCCACCGGGCAGTCGCGCGAATCGGCGATAGCGACGATGGTCAAGGCGGCCAAGGTCGCGGTGATCCTGATGATTGCCCCCACCGTCGGCGCCAACGGCG
>NZ_NQYT01000011.1:0-117182 GCF_009192935.1 Xanthomonas sp. LMG 12461 | reverse complement strand
CGCCACCCGCAGCGCCTGACCCCGGAGTTCCCATGTTCGGCTACTACGTCCGCCTCGCCTTGCGCAGCTTCCGCCGCAACACCGTCCTCACCGCGCTGATGGTGCTGGCCATCGCCCTGGGGATCGGCGCCAGCATGACCACGCTGACCGTGTTCTACGTGCTCTCCGGCGACCCGATCCCGCAGAAGAGCGACCGCCTGTTCTACGTGCAGGTGGATGCGCAGCCCAAGTCCGGCTACCAGCCGGGCGAGGAACCGGATTCGCAGAACACCCGGTTCGATGCCGAGGCCCTGCTGCGCGAGAAGCGCGCCAAGCGCCAGGCGCTGATGACCGGTGGCAGCGTGGCGATCGAACCGACCAAGAGCGGCCTGAAACCGTTCAAGTCGGAAGTGCGCTTCACCTCCGCGGACTTCTTCCCGATGTTCGACACGCCGTTCCTGTACGGCCACGGCTGGACCGGCACCGAAGACGAGCGCCACGACCGCGTGGTGGTCATCAGCCGGAAGCTCAACGAGAAGCTGTTCGACGGCGCCGACAGCGTCGGCCGCGAACTGCGCATGGACCAGAACACCTTCCGCATCGTCGGCGTGCTCGACACCTGGGAGGTCAAGCCGCGCTTCTACGACGTCACCAATACCTATGGCTCGGACGAACAGGCCTATCTGCCGTTCTCGGTGGCGATGGACCTGAAGATGGACCGCAACGGCAGCATGAACTGCTTCGGCGACAGCAACGGCGACCAGACCGCGCTCAATGCGCCCTGCACCTGGGTGCAGTACTGGGTGGAACTGGAAAGCCCGGCGCAGGCCGCCGACTACAAGGCCTACCTGGAGAACTATTCGGCCCAGCAACGCGCCGCCGGCCGCTTCCAGCGCCCCAACAACGTGCGCCTGCGCAACGTCATGCAGTGGCTGGACCACAACGAAGTGGTGCCCGGCGACGTGCGCCTGCAACTGTGGCTGGCGATGGGCTTCCTGCTGGTGTGCCTGCTCAACACCGTCGGCCTGCTGCTGGCCAAGTTCCTGCGCCGCAGCGGCGAGATCGGCGTGCGTCGCGCGCTCGGCGCCTCGCGCGGGGCGATCTTCGCGCAATGCCTGGTGGAGGCCGGCGCCATCGGCCTGGCCGGCGGCGTGGCCGGCCTGGGACTGGCCACGCTCGGGCTGTGGGCCGTGCGCCAGCAGCCGGCCAGCTACGCCAAGCTGGCGCATCTGGATCCGAGCATGCTGGCGCTGACCTTCGCCATGGCGGTGGGCGCCAGCCTGCTCGCCGGCCTGCTGCCGTCGTGGCGCGCCATCCAGGTGGCCCCCGCCCTGCAGCTCAAGTCCTGATCCTGCGCGCCCTGCGCCTTCCACGCATTCTCACAAGGTCATCGCCATGGATATCCGCCCCATCCTGTCCACCCTGCGCCGGCACAAGACCGCCGCCGCGCTGATCGTGCTGGAGATCGCCTTGGCCTGCGCGATCGTGTGCAACGCGCTGTTCCTGATCGGCAACCGCATCGAGACCCTGCACCGGCCCAGCGGCATCGCCGAGTCGGAACTGGTGACGATCTCGCTGGGCGGCATCGGCCAGCAGGTCAACGCCGCTGCGCGCACCCGCGAGGACCTGGCCGCGTTGCGCGCGGTGCCCGGGGTGCGCAACGCCACCGTGCTCAACCAGGTGCCGTTCGTGCACTACTCCTGGAACACCAGCCTGTCGCTGACCCCGGACCAGGAACGGCCCACGCTGAACGCGGCGCAGTACATGGCCGAGGAGGGCACGCTGAAGACTCTGGGCCTGAAGCTGGTGGCCGGTCGCGATTTCGCGCCCGACGAGTACATGGATCTGGAAGCGGCGCAGACCGACAAGCGGATCCAGGAGAAAGGCACCGCGATCATCCTCAACCGCGCCACCGCGGAAAAGATGTTCCCGGGGCAGAACGCCCTGGGCAAGACCGTGTACACCGGGCCGGTGGGCGCCCGCGTGGTCGGCATCGTCGAGACCCTGGCGCGGCCCACCGCCACCAGCGGCCTGGCCGAGATCGACTACGCGATGCTGCTGCCGCTTCGGCTGAGCTACACCGACGGCCTGTACGTGCTGCGCGTCACCGACCCGGCGCGGCGCCAGGAAGTGCTGAACGCGGCGACTGCGGCCTTGATGAAGGTCGACAGCAGCCGGCTGGTACTCAAGCAGCAGACCTACAGCGAGATCCGCGACGCCTACTTCCAGGGCGACCGCGCGATGGTGTGGCTGCTCGGCGCGGTGTGCGTGGCGCTGCTGGTGGTCACCGCGCTGGGCATCGTCGGCCTGGCCAGCTTCTGGGTGCAGCAGCGCACCAAGCAGATCGGCATCCGCCGCGCGCTCGGCGCCACCCGCGGGCAGATCCTGCGCTACTTCCAGACCGAGAACTTCCTGCTGGCCAGCACCGGCATCGTGCTCGGCATGCTGCTGGCCTACGCCATCAACCAGTGGCTGATGGGCAAGTACGAATTGCCGCGGCTGCCGCTGTCCTACCTGCCGATCGGCGCGGTGGCGCTGTGGCTGCTCGGCCAGCTGGCGGTGTTCGCGCCGGCGCGCCGCGCCGCCGACGTGCCGCCGGCCGTGGCCACCCGCAGCACCTGATCCATCCCCTTGGCCGGCTCCGGCCGGCCTTTTTTCCATCGAGCGCGCCATGCCCCGCAACCATCGCCCACTGCCGTCCTCCGGTCTCCTGCGCCACGCGCCTGCGTGGCCGCAGCCGTGCCCGATCGGCCTGGCGGCGCCGGTGCGGCGCGGCCGTTGAACGTCGCCGCCATGGCACTGGGTCCGATGCTCTCGACGCTGTCCCGGCACCGCACCGCGGCGACGCTGATCGTGCTGGAGATCGCGCTGGCCTGCGCGATCGTCTGCAACGCGCTGTTCCTGATCGGCAACCGCATCGCGACCCTGCGCAGCGCCAGCGGCGTCGCCGAAGCGGAACTGGTGACGATCGCCCTCGGCGGCATCGGCCGGCAGGTCGACGCGGCGGCACGCACCCGCGAAGACCTGGCTGCGTTGCGCGCGCTGCCCGGCGTGCGCAACGCCACCGTCGTCAACCAGATGCCGTTCGGGGACGCCGCCTGGAACGTCGGCCTGAATCTGACCCCCGACCAGGAATGGCCCACGCTCAATGCCGCGCAGTACAAGGCCGAGGACGCCACGCTGCGCACGCTGGGCCTGCGCCTGATCGCCGGGCGCGATTTCCGCGCCGACGAATACCTGGACCTGGACGCCCTGCGCAACGACGAGCGCCTGCGCAACGCCGGCGGCGCGGTCATCCTCAACCGGGCGGCGGCGGAGAAGATGTTCCCCGGACAGAACGCACTGGGCAGGACCGTCTACCGCGGCACCGTGCCGGCGCAGGTGGTCGGCATCGTCGACGCCCTGGCCCGCCCCAACCCGGACCTGGTCGGCCCGGCGCAGGCGCCCTACGCATTGCTGATTCCGCTGCGCATGCCCTACACCGACGGGGTGTACGTGCTGCGCGTGCGCGACCCGGCGCAACGCCAGGCCGTGCTCGCCGCGGCGACCGCGGCGCTGATGCAGGTGGACAGCAGCCGGCTGGTGCTCGATCAGCAGACCTACAGCGAGATCCGCGACGCCTATTTCCAGGGCGACCGCATCATGGTGTGGCTGCTCGGCGCGGTGTGCGTGTTGTTGCTGGTGGTCACCGCGCTGGGCATCGTCGGCCTGGCCAGTTTCTGGGTGCAGCAGCGCACCCGGCAGATCGGCATCCGCCGTGCCCTCGGCGCCACCCGCAGCCAGATCCTGCGCGACTTCCAGGCCGAGAATTTCCTGCTGACCAGCGCCGGCATCGCGCTGGGCATGCTGCTGGCGTACGCGATCAACCAGTGGCTGATGGGCCGGTACGAACTGCCGCGGCTGCCGCTGTCCTACCTGCCGCTCGGCGCGGCGACGCTGTGGCTGCTCGGCCAGTGCGCGGTGCTCGCGCCGGCGCGGCGCGCGGCGGCGGTGCCGCCGGCCGTGGCCACCCGCAGCCTCTGATCCCGTCCTTCCATCGCCCGCCACCGCCCCCTTCTCCAGGACGCCACGATGTTCGGCTACTACTGCAAACTGGCGCTGCACAGCTTCGGTCGCAACCGCCTGCTGACCGCCCTGATGGTGCTGGCGATCGCGGTCGGCATTGGCGCATCGATGACCACGCTGACCGTGTTCCACGTGCTGGCGGCCGATCCCATTCCCGGCAAGAGCGGGCAGCTGTTCAACGTCGAACTCAACGTCGAACCGGACGACCGTTACGATCCGAACGACACCGACCCGCAGCAACTGACCCGCCGCGATGCCGAGGCGCTGCTGCGCGACAGGCGCGGCGACCGCCAGGCGATGATGTCGGCCGGCAGCGTGACGGTGGTGCCGGCGCAGCCGCAGCTGACCCCGTTCGGCGCCGAAGCGCGCTACACCAGCGCCGACTTCTTCCCGATGTTCGCCGTGCCGATGCGCTACGGCCACACCTGGACCGCGGACGACGATGCCCGGCGCGCACGTGTCGCGGTGATTTCGCGGCGACTCAATACCCAGCTGTTCGGCGACGTGGACAGTGTCGGCCGCCAGCTCCAGCTCGGCGATGCCGTGCTGCGGGTGGTCGGGGTGATCGACGTCTGGGACATGAACCCGCGCTTCTACGACCTGACCAACACCGAATATGGCGACAGCGAGGACGTGTTCGTGCCGTTCTCCACCGCGCGCGACCTGGACCTGGACGTCAGCGGCTCGATGTCCTGCTGGGGCGACCATGCCGGCAACAGGACCAGCGCGAACGCCCCCTGCGCCTGGATCCAGTACTGGGTGGAACTGGACAGCCCCGGCAAGCGCGCCGCCTACCTGGACGCGCTGCAGGCCTATGCGCGGCAGCAGCGCGACGCGGGACGCTTCCGCCATCCGCCGGACATCCGCCTCAGCGACGTGATGACCTGGCTGGACCGCAACCACGCCGTGCCCTCCGACGTGCGTCTGCAGGTGGGGCTGGCACTGGCGTTCCTGGGCATCTGCCTGCTCAACACCGCCGGGCTGATGCTGGCCAAGTTCCTGCGCCACAGCGGCGAGATCGGCGTGCGCCGCGCGCTCGGCGCCTCGCGGCGGACGATCTTCGCCCAGCATCTGATCGAAGCGGCGGCGATCGGCCTGGCCGGCGGTGCCGGCGGCCTGCTGCTGGCCTGGATCGGCACCTGGCTGGTGCGGCAGCAGCCGGCGGACTACGCCGCGCTGGCGCACCTGGACGGCCGCATGTTGCTGCTCGCCCTGGCGATGAGCCTGGGCAGCGCGCTGCTCGCCGGCCTGCTGCCGGCCTGGCAGGCGATGCGCGTGTCCACCGCCCTGCAACTCAAGTCGCAATGACGCGCCGCGCGCGCCCTCTCCGCCAGGAACTCCCACCGTGTCCCTCCATCCCATCCTCTCCAGTCTGCGCAAGCACCGCGTCGCCGCCAGCCTGATCGTGCTGGAGATCGCCTTCAGTTGCGCCGTCGTCTGCAACGCGCTGTTCCTGATCGATCAGCGGCTCGAGCGCATGCAGCGGCCCAGCGGTGCCGCCGAGCAGGAACTGGTGCAACTGCGCAGCCGCAGCGTGGTCAGCGACGGCAATGGCGCAGCGCAGACCCGCGCCGACCTGGACGCGCTGCGCCGCATTCCGGGTGTGCGCGAGGCCAGCATCATCAACCAGCCGCTGTTCGGCGATTCGCTCGGCTACAGCGGCGTGTCGCTGCGCCCGGACCAGGAACGCAGCACCTTGCACGCGGTGCAGTACTTCGGCGACGCGCGGCTGCTCGATACCCTGGGGCTGCATCTGGTCGCAGGGCGCCGCTTCGCGGACGACGAGTTCATCGACGACGCGCAACTGCGCGATCCGGTGGCCAAGCGCATCCCGCCCTCGGTCATCCTCAGCCAATCGCTGGCGCAACGCCTGTTCCCCGGCCAGAACGCGGTGGGCCGCACCATCTACGTCTACGGCGAACACCGCATCGTCGGCGTGGTGCAACGCCTGGTGCAACCCCGCGAAGGAGGGAACGTCGGCCACTACGAGGACACGATGCTGTTCCCGGTGAACGTCGCCTACGATCGCGGCACCTACCTGCTGCGCGTGCGCGATCCGGCGCAGCGCGAGGCAGTGCTGCGGCAAGCCAAGGCGACGCTGGCGCAACACGGTCCACGGCGGATGATGAACGGCGGCAAGACCCTGCAACAAGCACGCGCGGACTACTACCGCGACGACCAGGCGATGGCCTGGCTCCTGGTCGGCGTCTGCGTCCTGCTGCTGTTGGTCACCGCCCTGGGCATCGTCGGCCTGACCAGTTTCTGGGTGCAGCAGCGCACCAAGCAGATCGGCATCCGCCGCGCGCTCGGCGCTACCTGCACGCAGATCCTGCGGCATTTCCAGTTGGAGAACTTCCTGCTCGCCAGCGCCGGCATCGTCCTCGGCATGCTGCTGGCCTATGCCGCCAACCTGTATCTGATGAGCGCTTACGAGCTGCCGCGGCTGCCGTTGTGGTACCTGCCGGTCGGCGCGGTGGTGCTGTGGCTGCTCGGCCAGCTCGCAGTGCTGCCGCCCGCACGTCGCGCCGCGGCGGTGCCGCCGGCGGTGGCCACGCGCAGTGTCTGAGCGAACGCGGCCACCGTCCAAACGAGGAGAGGCAGGATGCTGAACCATTATCTGCTGCTGGCCTGGCGCAGCCTGCGGCGCACGCCGATCGCCACCGCGCTGATGGTGCTGGCGATCGGCCTGGGCATCGGCGCGAGCATGACCATGCTGACGGTGCTGCACGTGATGTCGCGCGACCCGCTGCCGGACAGGAGCGCTGCGCTCTACACACCGCATCTGGATCCGTTGCCGAGCAGCTACCCGGACAACCAGGAGTGGGGCGATCCGGCCGACAACCTTACCTGGCCCGACGCCATGGCGCTGCTGCGCGCCGCACCCGCCACGCCGCAGGCGGCGATGGCCGGCGGGCAGGTCTTGCTGTGGCCGCCGCGGGCGACGCAAGCGCCGCTCGACCTGAGCGGCCGCTACACCAGCGCCGGGTTCTTCGCCCTGTTCGGCATCCCATTGCAGCGCGGGCACGGCTGGAGCACGGCGGACGACCAGCGCCACGCCCGCGTCATCGTGCTGAGCCGCACCCTGGCCGACACCCTGTTCGGCGCGCGCGATCCGGTCGGCCAGCGGGTGGCGCTCGGGGAAAAGCGCATCGGCTTCGAGGTAATCGGCGTGACCGGCGATTGGGATCCGCAACCGCTGTTCTACGCCGACCCTGGCAGCAAGGGCAGTTTCGGCCAGCGCGACGATTTCTTCCTGCCGCTGTCGACCGCGATGGAACTGGCGCTGGACGTCAACAGCAACATCAGCAGTTGGAACAGCTTCAACGGCGACGACGCGGCGCGACGCAAGGATCCCTCGACCAGCTGGCTGCAGTTCTGGGTGCGCCTGGACACGCCGCAACAGGTCGCCGCCTACCAGCGCCTGCTCTACGACTACGCCGCGACACAGCACGCCAGCGGCCGCTTCCAGCGGCCGCCGGAGCGGGCGCGCCTGTATGCGTTGATGGACTGGCTGCACCATTTGCGGATGGTGCCCGACGATGTGCGCCTGCAGACGCTGCTGGCGCTGGGCTTCCTGTGGATCTGCCTGGTCAACGTGATCGCCTTGCTGCTGGCGAAATTCCTGCGTCGCGGTGGCGAGATCGGCGTGCGACGCGCGCTCGGTGCCCGCCGCGGCCACGTGTTCCTGCAGTTCGGCAGCGAGGCCGCGCTGATCGGATTGCTCGGTGGCGCCGTTGGCATCGCGATCGCCGAACTGGGTCTGTGGAGCGTGCGCCAGCGCCCGGACGACTACGCCAGGCTGGCGCGGATGGACCTGCAGATGCTGCTCGCCACCGTAGCACTGGCGGTGATCGCCGCCCTGCTGGCGGGCCTGCTGCCCGCCTGGCGGGCCAGCCGGATCAACCCCGCCTTGCAGATCAAGGACCTGACATGAATCTGCCGATCCGCCCCATCCTCTCCAGCCTGCAGCATCACCGCCTGACCGCCGCGCTGCTGGCGCTGCAGGTCGCACTGACCTGCGCCTTCGTCGCCAACGCCGTGTTCCTGATCGGTGGGCGCATCGAACGTCTGCGGGTCTCCAGCGGCTTGCCCGAGGAAGAACTGGCGCTGATCTCGGTTCGCGGCGTCCAGAGCGATGGCAATGCGCTGGCCCAGCAGCAATCCGATCTGCGGGCGTTGCGCAGCATTCCCGGTGTCACCGCGGCCGCCGCGATCGGCTTCAGCCTGCCGCTGTCCGGCGGCGCCAACGACTATGGCGGTTGCCCCGACCGGCAGACGCTGGACCGCGCGATGGCGCGGCAGTCGATGGACGATACAGGGTGCATCCAGGCCACGTACTACAGCGGCTCGCCCGGTTTCGTGCAGGCCATGGGCGCCCACCTGATCGCCGGCCGCGACTTCCGTGCCGACGAATATTCCACCGCCACACCGAGCGCCGTGATCGTCACCCGCGCGCTGGCGCGGCAACTGTGGCCAGGTCAACCTGCGGTCGGCAAAACGCTGTATGGCGGAGTCCAGGGCGCCGTCGTCGTCGGCGTCGTCGACGATCTGCTGCGCACGACGCTGCGCGGCGCAGCGGTCGACCATCTGGCCGCGCTGTCGCCGCAGTTGCCCGCGGGCAACCAGGTGCAGTACCTGTTGCGCAGCGCGCCGCAGGACCGCGAACGGATCCTGGCCGCGGCGGCCGACGCGCTGGCGCAGGCAGGACCGCTGCGGCTGATTCCGGCCGAAGGGCGCCGCAGCTACGCCCAGCTGCGGCAGCGCTATTTCCAGCGCGATGCCACCATGATCGGGCTGCTGCTCGCGGCGACCACGGGCCTGTTGTTCGTGACCGCCCTGGGCATTGGCGGGCTGGCCAGTTTCTGGGTGCAGCAACGCACGCGCCAGATCGGCATCCGCCGCGCCATCGGCGCGACCCGTCGCGACATCCTGCGCCATTTCCAGACCGAAAACCTGCTGATCGTGAGCGCCGGCAGCGTCGCGGGCATGGTGCTGGCGTTGCTGCTCAATCAAGCGCTGTTGCAGCGCTACGACCTGCCGCGCCTGCCACTGGGCTACCTGCCGACCGTCGCTGCGGCGCTCTTGCTGCTCGGCCAGCTGGCGATCCTGGCGCCCGCACGCCGCGCCGCGGCGGTGCCGCCGGCGGTGGCCACCCGCAGTGTCTGAGCCGCCGATGCACGCAGGCACGACAAGCCGCGCGCGGGCTGCGATGATGCCGCCTGGTCCGTTCTTCTCCGCCGGCGTGTCCCGCCGCGCCCAAGGTGCACGATGCCCTGCCTGCTGATCATCGACGACAACCCCGCGGTCGCCACCGCGCTGGAAGTGCTGTTCTCCCTGCACGACATCGACACCGTCCATGCCGACAGCCCGCAGGCCGGCCTGCAGCGCCTGGGCGAGGGCGACATCGATCTGGTCCTGCAGGACATGAACTTCACCGCCGACACCACCTCCGGCGAGGAAGGCGTGGCCCTGTTCGAGGCGATCCGCACGCGCCATCCGGATCTGCCGGTGATCCTGCTGACCGCCTGGACCCAGCTCAGCAGCGCGGTGGAACTGGTCAAGGCCGGCGCCGCCGACTACCTGGCCAAGCCCTGGGACGACCGCAAGCTGCTGACCACGGTCAACAACCTGCTGGAACTGTCCGAGACCCGCCGCGAACTGGAGCGCCGCCGCGACGGCGAACGCCGCCATCGCCAGCAGCTGGCGCAGCGCTACGACCTGTGCGGCGCGGTGTTCGCCGACCCCGCCAGCGAGCGCGCGATCGCGCTGGCCTGCCAGGTGGCGCGCTCGGAACTGCCGGTGCTGATCACCGGCCCCAACGGCAGCGGCAAGGAGAAGATCGCGCAGATCATCCAGGCCAACTCCTCGGTGCGGCGTGGCCCGTTCGTGGCCCTCAATTGCGGCGCGATCCCGGCCGAACTGATCGAGGCCGAGCTGTTCGGCGCCGAGGCCGGCGCCTACACCGGCGCCAACAAGGTGCGCGAGGGCAAGTTCGAGGCCGCCGACGGCGGCACGCTGTTCCTGGACGAGATCGGCAACCTGTCGCTGGCCGGGCAGATGAAGCTGCTGCGGGTGCTGGAGACCGGCCGGTTCGAGCGGCTCGGCTCCAACCGCGAGCGGCAGGTCAAGGTGCGGGTGATCAGCGCCACCAATGCCGACCTGACCGCGATGATCCGCGACGGCAGCTTCCGCGAGGACCTGTACTACCGGCTCAACGCGGTGGAACTGTCGCTGCCGGCGCTGGCCGAGCGCCCCGGCGACATCGTGCCGCTGGCCGAACACTTCCTCTCCGGCGACAAGCCGCTGTCGGCCGGCGCGTGCCAAGCGCTGCAGCGCCACGCCTGGCCCGGCAACGTGCGCGAACTGCGCAACGTGGTGCAGCGCGCCGAACTGCTGGCCGGCGGTGCGCAAATCGAGTCCGCCGACCTCAACCTGCCGAAGCCGGCGGCCCCGCGCGCGGCCGCCGCCGCCGAACCCGACCGCGAGCGCATCGTGGCCGAGCTGAGCCGTGCGCACGGCGTCATCGCCCAGGCCGCCGCCGAACTGGGCATGAGCCGGCAGGCGCTGTACCGGCGCATGGACCGCTACGGCATCCCGCGCGAATGAAACTGCGCCGCTCCTTCACCGTCATGCTGTTCCTGCGCCTGCTGCCGGTGCTGGCGCTGGCCGCCGCCCTGCCGTGGCTGCTGGCCTACTGGATGGACCGCGGCTGGGAAGTGGTCACGGCCTCGGCGCTGGCCCTGCTGCTGTTGATGTGGTGGACGCTGCGGCGCGCCACCGCGCCGATGCGCTCGCTGTTCCGCGCCCTGGCCGGCACCGTCAGCAGCTACCGCGACGGCGAATACAACTTCGGCGTGCACTGGCGCGGCGACGACGAACTGGGCGAGATGGTCGCCGCGCACGCGCAACTGGGCGAGATCCTGCGCGAACAGCGCCAGGGCCTGGCGCAGCGCGAGCTGATGCTCGACACCATGGTGCAGAACACCCCGGTGGCGATGCTGCTCACCTCCAAGGGCGGCGACGGCCTGCGCCGCGTGGTGTTCTCCAACCTGGCCGCGCGCAAGCTGCTGCACAGCGGCTGGAAGCTGGAAGGACAGCGCCTGGACGACCTGCTGCTGGGCGTGCCGGCGCCGCTGCGCGAGGCGATCTCGCGCGGTGGCGACAGCCTGTTCGCCATCGAAGGCAGCGACGAGGACCCGGAGGAGGAGCAGATCTACCACCTGTCGCAGCGCCGCTTCCATCTCAACGGCCGCCCGCACGAACTGCTGTTGATCCGCCTGCTCACCGCCGAACTGCGCCGCCAGGAAGTGCACACCTGGAAGAAGGTGATCCGGGTGATCAGCCACGAGCTCAACAACTCGCTGGCGCCGATTGCCTCGCTGGCGCACTCCGGCGCCGAGCTGGTGCGGCGGCAGAAGGTGGAGCGGCTGGAAGAGGTGTTCGGCACCATCGAGGAACGCGCGCGGCACCTGGAAGGCTTCATCCGCGGCTACGCGCGCTTCGCCAAGCTGCCGCAGCCGCAACTGCAGACGGTGCACTGGGCGCAGTTCCTGGCCGGGCTGCAGCAGCAGATTCCGTTCGCGCTGGACCTGGAGTCGCCCGACCTGCACAGCCGGGTCGATCCGGCGCAACTGCAGCAGGCGCTGCTCAACCTGGTCAAGAACGCCCACGAGTCCCTGCCCGAGGGGCAGACGCCGGCCGATGGCGTGCGCGTGCGCGTGTCCACCCGCCCGGACTGGCTGCGCCTGGAAGTACTGGACCGCGGCAGCGGCATGAACGAGGCGGTGCTGCACAACGCGTTGATGCCGTTCTACTCGACCAAGCGCAACGGCACCGGCCTGGGCCTGGCCCTGACCCGCGAGATCGTCGAAGCCCACGGCGGCCGCCTGTCGCTGCACAACCGCGACGAAGGCGGACTGTGCGTGACGGTGCAGTTGCCACAGGGGGAGCGGGGCTGATTTTTTGGGGCCGGGATTGGGGATTGGGGATCCGGTTCCCTAGGAATGCAGCGGTCGCGGCGAGCTGAGAAGCGGCGAGCCGGCCGCGAGGCTCAGTGCGACGGCAGCGGACAGCGCATCGCCACCCGCAGGTGCATCGGGAAACCGAGCGCGGCTTCCTGTCGCCAGGTCGCCCGCAACTGCGGGCCCCACTGCGCAGGCGGCATCTCGACGAAGCCCTCGTTGGCGTAGAACGGCGCATTCCACGGCACGTCGCGCAAGGTGGTCAGCAGCATGCATTGGAAACCAGCAACTGCCGCGGCGGCGCGCGCATGCCGCAGCAGCGCACGACCGTGGCCACGGCGCCCGGCATCGGGATCCACGTCCATCTGCTGCACGTGGAAGCCGTCGTCCAGGCGCCCGCCGAGCAGATAGCCGACGCAATGTTCGTCCTCGTCCAGCGCCACCCATAACTGCTCGCGCGCCAATCCGGCACGCAGCGCCTCCGCATCCAGTCCGTGCGTCGCGAACACGGCCTGCGCCGGATGCCCTTGCAGCAGGGCACCGGCGCGCCGTTCGATCTCCGGCAACCGCGCCAACTCCTGCGCGCGCGCCAGACGAATGCGCCCGGCCATGCCTCAGTCGCGCTTGCCCGGGCGTTTCCAGCCTTCGACGGTTTCCTGCCGCACCCGTGCCACGCTCAGCTTGCCGGCCGGCGCGCTGCGGGTGATCACCGAGCCGGCGCCGATGGTGGCGCCGTCGCCGATCTCCAGCGGCGCCACCAGCGCGCTGTTGGAGCCGACGAACACGCCATCGCCGATCACCGTCTGCGACTTGTTGACGCCGTCGTAGTTGCAGGTGATCACCCCGGCACCGACGTTGACGCCGCTGCCGATGGTCGCGTCGCCGAGGTAGGTCAGGTGATTGGCTTTGCTGCCGACGCCGAGCACCGCCTTCTTGGTCTCGACGAAGTTGCCGATGTGCACGCCATCGGCCAGCACCGTGCCCGGGCGCAGCCGCGCGAACGGGCCGATCTGCACCGCGCCCTCGGCGACCACGCCTTCCAGGTCGCAATGCGCACGCACCTCGGTACCCGGCCCCAGCACCACGTCCTTCAAGCGCACGAACGGGCCGATGCTGACGCCGTCGCCCAGTTCCACCTCGCCTTCCAGGATCACGTTGGCGTCGATGCGCACGTCGTGGCCGGCGCGCACGCGGCCGCGCTGGTCCAGGCGGTTCGGGTCGATCAGTTGCACGCCCTGCTCGCACAACGCGCGCGCCGCGCGCAACTGCCAGGCACGTTCCAGTTGCGCCAGCTGCCACGGATCGTTGGCGCCCTCGGCCTCGATCGGGTCGGCCACCAGCACCATCTCGGCCGGGGTGAACTCGGCGGCAGCGGCGGCGAACACGTCGGTCAGGTAGTACTCGCCCTGCGCGTTGTCGTTGCGCAACTGCGCCAGCCAGCGCTTCAGCGCGGTGGACTCGGCGGTGACGATGCCGGTGTTGATGGTGCGGATGCGCCGCTGCTCGTCGTCGGCGTCCTTCTGCTCGACGATCGCCGCGACCTTGCCGGCAGCATCGCGCACGATGCGGCCGTAGCCGGTGGGATCCTCCGGCTCGGCCACCAGCACCGCGACGCGGCCGGGCGCATGCAGCAGGCGGGTCAGGGTCTCGGCGCGGATCAGTGGCACGTCGCCGTACAGCACCAGCACCGTGGCCGCGTCGGGTACGGCCGCCATCGCCTGCTGCACCGCGTGGCCGGTGCCCAGCTGTTGCGCCTGCTCGGCCCACAGCAGGTCCGGCTGGTCGGCGAACGCCGCCAGCACCGCCTCGCCGCCGTGGCCATGGATAATGTGGATCGCGTCCGGCTGCAGGTGGCGCGCGGTCTCGATCACATGCGCCAGCATCGGCCGGCCGGCGATCGGCTGCAGCACCTTGGGCTTGGCCGACTTCATCCGCTTGCCCGCGCCGGCGGCGAGGATCACGACGTGCAGGGGCAGACTCATGGGGCGGTTCCGTTGCGGGTGGACGACGAATTCTAGAGGCTGCCGGCCACGTCTGCCGTCACGACCGCGCCACACGCGGCGGGCTGCACATCGGCGCCGCAGGCGCTAGCATGCGCGATCGTCTTCTCCTGCGGATGTTCATGGGTCTCCTGCGCCAGGGCAGCCAGTTCCTGCTGATCGGCCTGCTGCAATTGCTGGTCGACTGGAGCGTGTTCGTCGCCGCCACCGCGGCCGGCATGCCGACGGTCCCGGGCAACGTGCTGGGCCGCGTCTGCGGCGCCCTGCTCGGGTTCTGGCTCAACGGCCGCATCACCTTCGCCAGCGACGACGACGCGCGGCTGGGCTGGCGCCGCTTCGGCCGCTTCATGGCCATGTGGCTCGTGCTCACCGCGCTCAGCACCTGGCTGGTGGCGCTGTGCGCCCACGCCCTGGGCCTGCGCCTGGCCTGGCTGGCCAAGCCGCTGGTCGAAGGCATGCTGGCGGTGGTGTCGTTCTTCCTGGGCCGGCAGTTGGTGTATCGCTAGCGCTGGCGACACGGCAGGCAGGCGGCACCGCTGCGTGCGCTCGGCGCCGGCTGTCGGGGCTGAAGCCCCTCCCACAAAAGACCTAACGTATGCCGGGAGCATCCCTGTGGGAGCGACTTCAGTCGCGACGAGCGAAGCCTAGACGGCCAGCGCGGATCGGGCCTGCAGAGCGCCAAATCGGCTTCAGCGCCCCGTTGGGCGCAGGCAACGCGCCATCGGCCCCGCTACCGACGACTCAATGGCAGAAATCGCCCAGGCTGCGCACCAGCGCGGTGCGGTGCAGTTGGTCGAGCTGCCAGCGCAGCGCATAGGCCTCGGCCGCGCGCGCGGTCGTGGCCGGGCAATCCGGGGCCTGGCGCAGCGTGGCGCTGGCCTGCAACGCGTCCAGCATCTCGCCCTGCAGCTGGTCCAGGCGCGCGCGCAGTGCGGTCAGGTCCGGGCGCGGGCTGTTGGGCGCGCGGCCGCGCAGGTGCCAGCGCGACAGCAGTTCGTACTGCACCAGCTTGTTGGATTCGATCTGCATGCCGAAGAAACGCGCCGCATCGTCCGGATCCACGCCGTGGGCCGGCGCCTGATCGCGCACGCTCGCCAGCACCGCGGCCTCGCGCGTGGCATCCAGCACCGGCTTGCCGCTGTCCCACTTGCTCAGCGCCACCTGGTCGCCGATCGCATTGCGCTCGACGATGCGATCCAGCAGCGGCTCCAGTGGGGTGGCACTGCGTGCGGGCAATGCGCATCCCATCAACAGGGCGCCGGCCAGCACGGCGGTCAGCGCATGCATGCAGGGACGAGGAACGGCAGCGGACAGGCTCATCTCGGTTCTCCGGTAACCGTCTGCGGGTGGGGGATGAACCGCAGATCGGGCGGCCATCTTGCCGCAGTCCACCGACCGCACGATGACCGCACCCGCGTCTTGTCGCATGCCAGCGCGGCCGAGTCAGCGACCAGCAAGCCAGCGCCGTGCGCTGCGTCGCAGTCCAGCTCGATCTCGAGCTGCGCCGCAGGAATGCGATCTTCACGGCGATCCAATGCGCCTGCGCGTCACAGAGTGCGGCAAGCCGGATCCGCGAGGTGATCCCCCACATGCACGCGGAGGCGGCGTGCGAAGGAGACCCCCATCTCCCAGACACGACAACGCCGGCAAACGCCGGCGTCGTCGTCGCGCATGCGGCCATCAGGCCGCGGGGCGGTGAACTCAGTGCTTGAGGTTCTTGCGCAGACGCTCCAGCGCCTGCAGCTGCGCGGTGACCTCGGCCAGCTTGGCCTGCGCCTCAGCCACGTCCATGCCTTCGCCGCGGTTGGCGAGCAGGCGCTCGGCTTCTTCCTTGGCCTTGCGCACAGACGCCTCGTCGATGTCCTGCGCGCGGATCGCGGTGTCGGCCAGGATCGTCACCACCTGCGGCTGCACCTCGAGGATGCCGCCGGAAATGGCGAAATCCAGCTGCTCGCCGCTCGCGGTGGTCACCACCACCTTGCCGGGCTTGAGCCGGGTGATCAACGGCGCGTGCTTGGGCGCGATGCCCAGCTCGCCCAGCTCGCCGGTCGCGACCACCAGGGTGGCGTCGCCGTGGTAGATCTCATGCTCGGCGCTGACGATGTCGCAACGGATGGTGCTCATGGTGCCTCACTGGGTGAGGCGGGAATCGGGAATCGGGAATCGGGAATGGGGAGAAGCGGGTGTGCCGTTTCTCGACCATTACGCGATGCATCAGATTCCAGTTGTCCCGCCTTGACGATTCTCGATTCCCGATTCCCCATTCCCGGATGCCGGCCGCCTGCGGCCGGCGTCCAGATCAGGCCTTCTCGGCCATCTTCTTGGCCTTCTCGACCGCTTCCTCGATGCCGCCGACCATGTAGAAGGCCTGCTCCGGCAGGTGGTCGTACTCGCCGTCGACGATGGCCTTGAAGCCGCGGATGGTGTCCTTCAGCGACACGTACTTGCCCGGCGAGCCGGTGAACACTTCGGCCACGTGGAACGGCTGGCTGAAGAAGCGCTCGATCTTGCGCGCGCGCGACACGGCCTGCTTGTCCTCTTCGGACAGTTCGTCCATGCCCAGGATCGCGATGATGTCCTTCAGTTCCTTGTACTTCTGCAAGGTGGACTGCACGCGGCGGGCGGTGTCGTAGTGCTCGTGGCCGATCACGTTCGGGTCCAGCTGGCGGCTGGTCGAATCGAGCGGATCCACCGCTGGGTAGATACCCAGCGAAGCGATGTTACGCGACAGCACGACGGTGGCGTCGAGGTGGGCGAAGGTGGTCGCTGGCGACGGGTCGGTCAGGTCGTCCGCGGGCACGTACACGGCCTGGATCGAGGTGATCGAGCCGGACTTGGTCGAGGTGATGCGCTCCTGCAGCACGCCCATTTCCTCGGCCAGGGTCGGCTGGTAGCCCACCGCCGACGGCATGCGGCCCAGCAGCGCCGACACTTCGGTACCGGCCAGGGTGTAGCGGTAGATGTTGTCGACGAACAGCAGCACGTCCTTGCCCTTGCCCGAGGCGTCCTTCTCGTCGCGGAAGTACTCGGCCATGGTCAGGCCGGTCAGCGCGACGCGCAGGCGGTTGCCCGGCGGCTCGTTCATCTGGCCGTACACCATCGCCACCTTGTCCAGGACGTTGGAGTCCTTCATCTCGTGGTAGAAGTCGTTGCCCTCGCGGGTGCGCTCGCCCACGCCGGCGAACACGGACAGACCCGAGTGCGCCTTGGCGATGTTGTTGATCAGTTCCATCATGTTGACGGTCTTGCCGACGCCGGCGCCGCCGAACAGGCCGACCTTGCCGCCCTTGGCGAACGGGCACATCAGGTCGATGACCTTGATGCCGGTCTCCAGCAGCTCGGTGGCCGAGGACTGGTCTTCGTAGGTCGGCGCCGCGCGGTGGATTTCCCAATGGTCGGTGGCCTGCACGTCGCCGGCCTCGTCGATCGGACGACCCAGCACGTCCATGATGCGGCCCAGCGTGCCGGCGCCGACCGGCACCGAGATCGCACGGCCGGTGTTGGTGGCGACCAGGTTGCGCTTGAGGCCGTCGGTGGAGCCGAGGGCGATCGTACGCACGACGCCGTCGCCCAACTGCTGCTGCACTTCCAGCGTGATGGCGGTGCCGTCGACCTTCAGTGCGTCGTACACCTTCGGCACATCGGCACGCGCGAATTCGACGTCGACGACCGCGCCGATGATCTGAACGATCTTGCCCTGACTCATTTGGATAACTCCACTAATGTCTATGCGAATCTGGTGTCGGGAATGGGGAACGGGGAATCGGGAATGGGAAGATCAAGCGCTGCTGCTTCGACCATTCCCGTTTCTCCATTCCCCATTCCCGGCTACACAGCGGCTGCGCCGCCGACGATTTCGGAAATTTCCTGGGTGATCGCAGCCTGACGCGCCTTGTTGTAGACCAACTGCAAGGTGCTGATCAGCTTGCTGGCGTTGTCGCTGGCCGCCTTCATCGCGACCATACGCGCCGCATGCTCGGACGCCACGTTCTCCAGCACCGCCTGATACACCAGCGACTCGATGTAACGCGTCATCACGTGCTCGAGCACGCTCGCGGCATCGGGTTCGTACAGGTAGTCCCAGTCGTGGTGCGCGACCTGGCTCTCGGACGCCGGCAGCGGCAGCAGCTGGTCGAAGCTGGCCTTCTGCGTCATCGTGTTGACGAAGCGGTTGTAGACCAGATACACGCGGTCCAGCTTGCCTTCGGTGAACGCGTCCAGCATCACCTTGATCACGCCGATCAACTGCTCCAGCTGCGGCAGGTCGCCGAGGTGGCTGACGCTGCCGACCATGTCCACCTTGATCCGGCGGAAGAACACCGAGGCCTTCTGGCCGATGGTGACCACGTCCACGCCCGCGCCCTGGTCCTGCCACTGGCGCACTTCGCCCAGCATCTTGCGGAACAGGTTGTTGTTCAGGCCGCCGGCCAGGCCGCGATCGGAGGAGATCACGATGTAGCCGACGCGCTTGACCGACTCGCGCTGCACCAGGAACGGATGCGTGTAATCGGTGCTGGCCTGCGCCAGATGCCCGATCACCTGCTTCATCGCCTGCGCGTACGGACGCGAGGTCTTCATCCGATCCTGCGCCTTGCGGATCTTGGAGGCCGAGACCATCTCGAGCGCGCGCGTCACCTTGCGGGTGTTCTGCACGCTCTTGATCTTGGATTTGATTTCGCGTCCGCCTGCCATGCTCTCGCTCGCTTTGCTCGCTTCGTGGGAATGGGGAATGGAGAATCGGGAATGGGCAAGCCCGGATCCCGCTCCTACGATTCCCTATTCTCTAATCCCGATTCCCGGCAACTGATTTACCAGCTACCCGTGGTCTTGAACTCGCCGATGCCCTTCTTGAACGCGGCCTCGATGTCGCCGTTCCAGTCGCCGGTGTCGTTGACCTTGGCGATCAGCTCGCCCTGGGTGTTGGCGAAGTGGGCGTGCAGGCCCTCTTCGAACGCCAGCAGCTTGTTGACCGGCACGTCGTCGAGGTAGCCCTCGTTGACCGCGTAGATCGACAGCGCCTGGTTGGCGATGGACATCGGCATGTACTGCTTCTGCTTCATCAGCTCGGTGACGCGCTGACCGCGCTCGAGCTGCTTGCGGGTGGCTTCGTCCAGGTCCGAGGCGAACTGCGCGAACGCCGCCAGCTCGCGGTACTGCGCCAGCGAGATGCGGATGCCGCCGGAGAGCTTCTTGATGATCTTGGTCTGCGCGGCGCCGCCGACGCGCGACACCGAGATACCGGCGTTCACCGCCGGGCGGATGCCGGCGTTGAACAGGTCGGTTTCCAGGAAGATCTGGCCGTCGGTGATCGAGATCACGTTGGTCGGCACGAACGCGGACACGTCGCCGGCCTGGGTCTCGATGATCGGCAGCGCGGTCAGCGAACCGGTCTTGCCCTTGACCTCGCCCTTGGTGAACTGCTCCACGTACTCCTCGGACACGCGCGCGGCGCGCTCCAGCAGGCGGCTGTGCAGGTAGAACACGTCGCCCGGGTAGGCTTCGCGGCCCGGCGGGCGCTTCAGCAGCAGCGAGATCTGGCGGTAGGCCACGGCCTGCTTGGACAGATCGTCGTACACGATCAGCGCGTCTTCGCCGCGGTCCATGAAGTACTCGCCCATGGTGCAGCCGGCGTAGGCGCTGATGTACTGCATCGCCGCCGATTCGGAGGCGGTCGCGGCGACCACGATGGTGTGCGCCAGCGCGCCGTTCTCTTCCAGCTTGCGCACGATGTTGGCGACGGTCGAGGCCTTCTGCCCGATCGCCACGTACACGCACTTGATGCCGGTGTTCTTCTGGTTGATCACCGCGTCGATGGCCAGCGCGGTCTTGCCGGTCTGGCGGTCGCCGATGACCAGCTCGCGCTGGCCGCGGCCGATCGGGATCATGGCGTCGACCGACTTGTAGCCGGTCTGCACCGGCTGGTCGACCGACTTGCGCCAGATCACGCCCGGCGCCACGCGCTCCACCGGCGCGGTCTGGCTGGTGCCCAGCGGGCCCTTGCCGTCGATCGGCTCGCCCAGCGCGTTGACCACGCGGCCCAGCAGTTCCTTGCCCACCGGCACTTCCAGGATGCGGCCGGTGGTCTTGGCCACGTCGCCTTCGCGCAGGTTCTCGTAGTCGCCGAGCACCACGGCGCCGACCGAGTCGCGCTCCAGGTTCAGCGCCAGGGCGTAGGTGTCGTTCGGCAGTTCGATCATTTCGCCCTGCATCACGTCGGCCAGGCCGAAGATGCGCACGATGCCGTCGGACACGCTGGTGACCGTGCCTTCGTTGCGCGACTCCGCGGCCAGCTTGACCTGCTCGATGCGGTTCTTGATCAGTTCGCTGATTTCGGAGGGGTTGAGCGTGGTTGCCATCTTGGTTTCCTTCGGATCGTCCATCGCGCAGCGGCGGATGGCGACGTGTGGTTAGCTTCTTTGAGAATCGGGAATGGGGAATCGGGAATCGCGGGTGGCGTCGCCGCCGGGCCGGGTTCTCTCCTCTCTATTCGCCATTCCCGTTTCTTAGTGGGCCAGTGCGGATTGCAGACGCGACAGCTTGCCTTTCAACGAACCGTCGATGACCACGTCGCCGGCATCGATCACCGCGCCGCCGATCAGCGAAGCGTCCACCGCCGTGGTGATCTCGACCTCGCGGCCGAAGCGCTGCTTCAGCGCCACCTTCAGCGAGGCCACCTCGGCTTCGCTCAGCGCCGTCGCGGAGGTCACGTTGGCCTGCACCACGCGCTCGGCCTCGGCCCGCAGCTGGTCGTACAGCCCGGCGATCTCCGGCAGCAGCGGCAGCCGCTGGCCTTCGGCCAGCAGGCTCAGGAAGCGCTGGTACTGCTCGTCGGCCGCGTCCGGCGCCAGCAGCGACACCGCCTGCTCCCGCTGCAGCAGCGGGTTGTGCAGCAGCGCGGCCACGCGCGGGTCGGCGGCGACCTGGGCGGAGAACGCCAGCGCCTGCGACCAGGGCGCGAGCTTGCCGGCGTCGCTGGCCGCGGCGAACGCGGCGCGAGCGTAGGGACGCGCCAGTGTGAGGGCCTGGCTCATCTCAGATCTCCGCCGCCAGCTCGTCGAGCAGCGCCTTGTGGGCGTTGGCGTCGATTTCGCGCTTGAGCAGCTTCTCGGCGCCGCTCACCGCCAGCAGCGACACCTGGCGACGCAGGTCTTCGCGCGCGCGGTTGGCCGCGGCGTCGATCTCGGCCTGGGCCAGTTCCTTCTGCCGGGTGGCTTCGACGATCGCCTCGTGCTTGGCCGCCTCGACGATCTGGTTGGCGCGCGCATGGGCCTGATCGATGATCTCGTTGGCCTTGATGCGGGCGTCCTTCAACGCTTCGTTGACCTTTTCCTGCGCCTGCGCCAGATCCTTCTGGCTGCGATCGGCGGCGGCCAGGCCTTCGGCGATCTTCTGTTGGCGCTCTTCGATGGCCTGCATCAGCGGCGGCCAGATCTTGGTCGCGACGATCCAGATCAGACCGGCGAACGCCAGCGCCTGGGCAAAGAGGGTGAGACCGATATTCATGGGGTACGCTCAGCCAATGGTGACGGGGTGGACGCGCCGCCAGCACGGCGACGCGTCCGAACCTTCATCCGTAGCGGCGGCCGCCGATGGCGACCGCACGCCGGTACGACGGGATCAACCGCCCTGCGGCAGACGCGCGACGAACTCGCCGATCATCGGGTTGGCGAACGCGAACAGCAGGCCGACCGCGACGCTGATGATGAACGCGGCGTCGATCAGGCCAGCGGTGATGAACATGCGGACCTGCAGCACCGGGATCAGTTCCGGCTGGCGCGCGGCCGATTCCAGGAACTTGCCGGCCATGATGGCCAGACCGAGGCCGGCGCCCAGCGCGGCCAGGCCGATCATGATGCCGACGGCGAGGACGGTGGAGCTCTGGACTTGGGCGAGGTTGGTCAGGACGGCGAAGTACATGGTTTTCTCCAGGAACAAAGTTGCTTGAGGATGGTGAATCGAACGAAGGGTTGCTTAGAACGCGTGAAACAGAAACGTCAGTGGCTGTCTTCCGCCAGGCTCAGGTACACGATGGACAGCATCATGAAAATGAACGCCTGCAGCGGAATCACCAGCAGGTGGAACAGCATCCAGCCGAAGCCGAACGCGCCGCCGGCCAGCGCACCGAGGATGCCGGCACCGCCCAGCACCCAGATCAGCAGGAACACGATCTCGCCGCCGAACATGTTGCCGAACAGTCGCATCGCCAGCGACACCGGCTTGCTCAGCCATTCGACGATATTGAGGATCAGGTTGAACGGCAGCATCCACTTGCCGAACGGCGCGGTGAGGAATTCCTTGGTCATCCCGCCCACGCCCTTGGAGCGCAGCGAGAAGAACAGCATCAGGAAGAACACGCTGATCGACATGCCCAGGGTGGCATTGACGTCGGCGGTGGGCACCGGCTTCCACGCATGCACACCAAGCAGTTCCAGCGGCTTGGCGATGAAGTCCGCCGGGATCATCTTGATGAGGTTCATCATCAGGATCCAGAAGAACAGGGTGATCGCGATCGGGGTCACCAGCTTGCTGGTGCCGTGGTAGGTGTCCTTGGCCTGGCGGTCGACGAACTCCAGCAGGATCTCCACGAACGCCTGCCACTTGCCGGGCACGCCGGCGGTGGCCTTGCGCGTGGCCAGCCAGAAGCCTAACACCATCAGCAGGCCCATCAGCAGCGACATCACCAGGGTGTCGACGTGCAACTGCCAGAACCCGCCTTCCTGCACCTGGAAAGTGAGGTTCTTGAGGTGGTGCTGGATGTAGGAGGTAGGGGTTAGTGCCTCGCCCGCCATGAGTCCTGAGCCTTTTCTTGATTCGATCAACGCCTGGCCAGAGCCAGAACCTGGAACATCAGCCCGACGGCGATACCCGCCAACAGGGCCAGAGGAGGCAACCGCCACCAGGCAAAGCCCAGCGCCAGCACCGCGAACACCAACACCCACTTCAGCACCATGGCCACGATCAACCGCGCCAGCGCCGAACCCGCCGCCTGCACGCCGCCATTGAGCGCGGTGCGTGCGGCCAGCCATCCCCCTGCCACGGTCGCCAGCCCGGTTGCGGCGGCGCCCATCGCGTATTTCGGTCCCAGCAGCAGGAACAGCAGGGACACCACGGCCACCGCCACCAGCGGGTAAATCGCTGCGCGCAGCATCAGCCGCCGACCCGCATCAACGGAGTTCAGCACAGAAAATCCTGCAATTGGTGGTGGATTGAGGACGTCTTCGCGTCCGTCGAGCCGCGGAATTATAGCAATGGGACAATTTGCGAGACAACCGCCAGGGGTCCTGGCCGCGTCCGAATGCCCATCCGCCCGTAGACGATAACACGGCCACCGCCCGCCGCCGGCGCCGAATGCGGCATTGCAGCACGCCTTTGCGGAGGAACTTTCTGTCCACTGCGCTGTCTGATCGGACAGGGACTGCGCCCATCCTCGTCGGCCCACAGCGCAGACCCACCGAGCCCCGGTCCTCCCGGGGCTCTTTTCGTCGCGCGTTCTGGGACGGGCGTGGCGGCCCGGGCCACCATACTTTCACGAATGGTGGACGCAAATTTAAGGATAGTGACGGCACGCGATGGCCCAGCCATCGACGCCTCATCAAAAAAATCCCAAGACGACGGAGCTTGTCCCCCATGAAACACTTGCTTGCCCTGGCGCTGCCGTGCGCGCTCGCCGCCGCTTACGCCCTGCCCGCCCACGCCGAAGACGGCGACGACCGCTTCACCCTGCGCCTGGGCGCGATGAACGTCGACAACAACAACACCCTGCGCGGCAACACCGTCATCAACGGCAATGCCATCTCCGGGTCGCAGGACTTCAAGCTGGGCGGCAAGGAGTGGGAGCCGCGCGTGGACGGCGTGTTCCACATCAGCACCCGTCAGCGCCTGATCTTCGACTACTTCAAGTACGACAAGGACCGCCGCGAGGAGCTGGGCCAGGACGTCAGCTATGGCGGCGTCACCGTGCCGTCGGGCAGCTTCGTCAAGGGCCAACTGAAGTATCAGGTCGCCAGCCTGGTGTACGACTACTCGGTGATCGATACGCCGCAGTTCAGCATGGGCCTGCAGCTCGGTGCCGAGTGGGCCAAGGTCAACGGCAAGGCCTATGCCGACCTGGGCCCGCTGTACACCGGCACCTTCGTCGACGAAAGCGACGACGGCGCCGCGCCGGTGGTCGGCCTGCGCTTCACCGCGCACCCGAACGAACACTGGCTGTTCAATGTGCAGGGGCAGTACGTCAACACCAAGTGGGGCGATTTCAAGAAATACGACGGCGACCTGAGCCGCGCCAACGCCATCGCCGAATATCGCTTCACCCGCAACTTCGGCATCTTTGCCGGCTACGACTGGTTCAAGCTCGACGTGGACCGCAAAGGCGGCAACGCCGCGATCGGCCTGAAGCAGGAGTTCAAGGGTCCGGTCGCGGGCGTGACCTTCGCGTTCTGATCTTTCGGGACCCGGGACCCGGGACCCGCGAGCGGTTCCATGCAGAACCCCGCAGCGATGCGGGGTTTTGTCGTTCAACGGGGTGCGCGGCAGATCGCAGAGGCGGTGGCAGCGCTGCGGCAGCCGACACAGGCTCACGGCGGCTTGGTCGCTCCCGCCACCAGCAGATGCTGGTGCGTCGTGCAGTAGCACTCGTCGTGCCAGCCGTAGTGCGGATCGGTGCAGATCGCATGCCGCACCATCGCCGGCAACGCCGCCACGTCGCTGCGCAGGTCGCGCTTCAGCGACACGAAGACCGAGCCAGGATGCGGCCAGTCGGTCCGGCGCGGCGGCTCGGCGATGCGGTTGCCGCTGGCCAGTTCGCGCTGCAGCAGGGCCTGCAGTTCGGGACATAGGGTGCCCTGCCCCACGGCGACCTCCATGCGTGGATTCACCACGGCCGCGACCGCACCGCACGCAGCGGCACGGTCGCGCCGGGCGGCGTCACTTCTTCTTCGGGATGTACAGGTCGGTGATGGTGCCGTCGTAGACCTCGGCGCTCATGCCGACCGATTCGCTCAGGGTCGGATGCGCGTGGATGGTGTGGCCGATGTCCTCGGCCTCCGCGCCCATCTCGATCGCCAGGCCGATCTCGGCCAGCAGGTCGCCGGCGTGCACGCCGACGATCGCGCCGCCGATGATGCGGTGCGTCTCCTCGTCGAAGATCAGCTTGGTGAAGCCCTCGGTGCGGCCGATGCCGATCGCGCGGCCGCTGGCCGCCCACGGGAACTTGGCCACGCCGACATTCAGGCCCTTGGCCTTGGCCTCGGTCTCGGTGACGCCGACCCAGGCGATTTCCGGGTTGGTGTAGGCCACCGACGGGATCACCCGCGCCACCCACTCCTTCTTCTCGCCGGCGGCCACTTCCGCGGCCAGCTTGCCCTCATGGGTGGCCTTGTGCGCCAGCATCGGGTTACCGACGATGTCGCCGATGGCGAAGATATGCGGCACGTTGGTGCGCATCTGCCGGTCGACCGGGATGAAACCGCGCTCGGTGACGTTGATGCCGGCCTTGTCGGCGCCGATCTTCTTGCCGTTGGGCGCGCGGCCCACCGCGACCAGCACGCGGTCGTAGGTGGTGGCGGCCAGCGCCGGCGTCTCGCCCGCGGTGGCGGCCTCGAAGGTCACGGTGATGCCCTTCTTGTCGGCCTTGACCTCGGCCGCCTTGGTCTTGAGATGGACCTCCACGCCCTGCTTCTTCAAGCGGTCGGCCAGCGGCTTGACCAGGTCCTTGTCGGCGCCCGGCATCAGCTGGTCCATGAACTCGACCACGGTGACCTTGCTGCCCAGCGCGCTGTACACGGTGGCCATTTCCAGGCCGATGATGCCGCCGCCGACTACCAGTAGGGTCTTGGGGATCTCCTGCAGTTCCAGCGCGTCGGTGGAGTCCATCACCCGCTTGTCGTCCCACGGGAAGTTCGGCAGCTTCACCGCCTGCGAGCCGGCGGCGACGATGCAGTGCTCGAAGCGCAGCAACTGGGTCTTGCCGTCCGCGCCGACGATCTCCAGCTCGTTGGCCGAGACGAAGCTGGCCACGCCGGTGACGGTGCGCACCTTGCGCTGCTTGGCCATGCTGGCGAGGCCGCCGGTGAGCTTGCCGACCACCTTTTCCTTGTACTCGCGCAGCTTGTCCAAGGTGATCTTGGGCTTGCCGAAGTCCACGCCGAAATCGCCGGCATGGGCGACCTCGTCGATCACCGCGGCCGCGTGCAGCAGGGCCTTGGAGGGGATGCAGCCGACATTGAGGCAGACGCCGCCGAGGCTGGCGTAACGCTCGATCAGCACCGTGTCCAGGCCCAGGTCGGCGGCACGGAACGCGGCGGTGTAGCCGCCGGGGCCGGCGCCGAGCACCACCATCTTGCATTCGATGTCGGCGGGCTTGCCGCTGGACAGTGCCGGCTTGGGTGCCGGCGGCTCGGCCGGCGCGCGGTGCGACGGCGCCACCGGCGGCTTGCTGGCCGGCACCTCGGCCGGCACCTCGGCCGGGGCCGCGGCGGGCGCCGCAGCGGCGCCGTCGGCGGTCTCCAGCAGCGCGATCACCGCGCCCTCGGACAGGGTGTCGCCGAGCTTGACCTTCAGTTCCTTGATCACGCCGGCAGCCGCGGACGGCACTTCCAGCGTGGCCTTGTCCGACTCCAGCGTCACCAGGCCCTGGTCCTTCTTCACCGTGTCGCCGACGGCGACCAGCACCTCGATGACCGGAACGTCGCTGTAGTCGCCGATATCCGGGACCTTGACCTCAATGACCGCCATGCAGCTTCTCCTGTGGCCCTTCGCCGCGGCGAGGGGCGTTTGCAGTTCGTCGGCGCGACCGCGCAAACAGGCGGCGCGCGCAGGTGGGGGAAAACCGGCACCGCGACGGACGCGGCACCGTGACGACAGGGCTTACAGCAGCACGCGGCGCATGTCCGCCAGCACCTGGCTCAGGTAGGTGGTGAAGCGCGCGGCGGCGGCGCCATCGATGACGCGGTGGTCGTAGCTCAGCGACAGCGGCAGCATCAGCTTGGGCGCGAATTCCTTGCCGTTCCAGACCGGCTGGATCGACGACTTGGACACGCCCAGAATCGCCACTTCCGGCGCATTGACGATCGGGGTGAAGGCGGTGCCGCCGATGCCGCCGAGCGAGCTGATCGAGAAGCAGCCACCGCTCATGTCGGCCGGGCCCAGCTTGCCGTCGCGCGCCTTCTTGGCCAGCTCGCCGCTCTCGCGCGCCAGCTCGACCACGCCCTTCTTGTCCACGTCGCGGATCACCGGCACCACCAGCCCGTTCGGGGTGTCGGCGGCGAAGCCGATGTGGAAGTACTTCTTCAGGGTCAGGTTCTCGCCGCTGGCATCGAGCGAGGCGTTGAACTCGGGGAACTGCTTCAGCGCCGCGGCGCTGGCCTTGAGCAGGAAGGCGAGCATGGTCAGCTTGATGCCGGCCTTCTCGTTCTCCTTGTTCAACGCCACACGCAGGGCTTCCAGGTCGGTGATATCGGCCTGCTCGAACTGGGTGACGTGCGGGATCATCGCCCAGTTGCGCGCCAGGTTGGCGCCGGAGATCTTCTTGATCCGCGACAGCGGCTTGACCTCGACCTCGCCGAACTTGGCGAAGTCCACCTTCGGCCACGGCAGCAGGTTCAGGCCATTGCCGCCCGCGGCGGGCGCGGCACCGGCGGCGGCCGGCGCGGCGCCGGACAGCGCCGCCTTGACGTAGCGCTGCACGTCGTCCTTGGTGATGCGACCGCCCTGCTCCGAGCCGCTGACCTGGAACAGGTCCACGCCGAGCTCGCGGGCGAACACGCGCACCGCCGGGCTGGCGTAGGGCACCTTCTGCGGCAGCACGTTGTCGGCGTCGAACGCTACCGGCGGGCTGCTCTGGGTGGCGGACGGCGCGGCGGCCTTGGCCGGCGCCGTGGCCTGGACCTGGGCGATCTCGCGCTGGGCCAGCTTGTCCGGCGCGGACGAGGCCGGCACCGGCTCCACGCCGCCGCCGGTCTCGGCGCTGGGCTGCACCGCGGACACGGCCGGCGCGTCGGCATCGCTGCCGGCCACTTCGATCAGCGCCACCAGCTTGCCCTCGGACAGGCTGTCGCCGACCTTGACCTTGAGTTCCTTGACCACGCCGGCCACCGAAGAAGGCACTTCCATCGTCGCCTTGTCCGACTCCAGGGTGACCAGGCCCTGATCCTTCTTGACCGTGTCGCCGACCGCGACCAGCACCTCGATCACCGGCACGTCGCTGTAGTCGCCGATGTCCGGCACCCGCGCCTCGACCACGCCGGCGGGCGCGGCCGCGGCCGGCTTGATCGCGTTCTGCGCAGGTGCGGCAGCCGGGGCGGCGGCCTGCTGGGCCGGCGCGGGCGTGGCCTTGGCGGCCGCAGGCGCGGCGGGTGCGGCACTGGCGCCGCCCTCGGCCACTTCGATCAGCGCCACCACCTTGCCCTCGGACAGGCTGTCGCCGACCTTGACCTTGACCTCCTTGACCACGCCGGCGAACGGCGACGGCACTTCCATCGTCGCCTTGTCCGATTCCAGGGTGACCAGGCTCTGGTCCTTCTTCACCGTGTCGCCGACGGCCACCAGCACTTCGATTACCGGGACGTCGCTGTAGTCACCGATATCGGGGACAAGTGCTTCCTTGATTTCGGCCATGCGGGGAACTCCGGCAACTAATGAGGGGGAAACCCCTATTGTGGCGGCCCGCAGCCGCAGCGCCAACCTTTGGCGGGCAAAAAAGCCCGATCGCCTGCAGGGAGCGCCACTGCCGGCGGACAGTACGCCGGCGCATGTTGCGCAGCCATCGCCGGTGCACCGCCTTCACGGCGCCACGGCTAGGCTCGCCGCAGATTTCCGGAGGGCAGGCATGCGGATCCTGGTGCTGTTGATGGCGTTGGCGATGCCGTTGGTCGCCTGGTTCTCGCAACGCGGCGCGTTCGGCCCGACCAACGGCGCCATCTCCGACCGCTACCCGACCCTGATCGTCGCCGCCGGCTACGCCTTCGCGATCTGGGGTGTGATCTTCCTGCTCGACCTGGCCTTCGGCCTGTGGCAATCCAGCGCGCGGCGCCGTCGCGTCAGCGCGCTGGCGCAGGTGCGGACGCCGGCGGCGCTGGGCTTCGCGCTGACGGCGGCGTGGATGCCGGTGTTCTCGCAGCAGCACTTCCTGTTGGCGCTGGCGGTGATCTGGACCGCGCTGGCGGCGATGCTGCTGGCCGCGCTGCGGCTGTCGCGCGACCCCGCCCCCGAATCCGGCCAGACCCTGTGGGCCTGGCTGCCGCTGTCGCTGCACGCCGGCTGGCTGTCGCTGGCGGCATTCCTGAACACCGCGCAGGTGATCGTGGCCTACCGCTGGCTCTCGACCGAGCGGATGCTGCCGTGGAGCCTGGTGCTGTTCGCGCTGGCGGCGGCGCTGCTGCTGGGCATGAACCGGGCCATGCGCGGCAACCTCGCCTATGCGGCGGCGGCGCTGTGGGCGCTAGCCGCGGTCTACGTCAAACAGGCCGCCAGCACGCTGGCCGGTGCGCAGAGCGCAGCGTGGGTGGCCTTGCTGCTGGCCGCGGTGCTGGCGCTGCAGACGCTGTGGCTGCGCCTGCGCGCGCGGCGCTGATCCATGGATGCAACGCCAGCGCGCCGCCAATCACCTGTTTTTGCCACATCGCGCTGTCTCGTAAGAGTGGCTTCGGCCGCGCCAGCGCTGTCGGGATAGCCGCGTCGCGGCTGAAGCCGCCCCTGCGCGTGTGCCTCGTGCGTGATTGGAGGCACCCGTCAATCGCCAGCCATCGGCACCCGCAGCCATTGCTGCAGCGGCGACCACGCCTGCAGCAGCCGCGGCCAGGCGAACGCGGCATTGGCCGGGCTGCTTGACGGCAGCGCCAGCAGCACCAGCGGCGGATCGCGCAGCGGCAGGTGCGGCTGCACGAAGCGCGCGAACGCCTGCGCCGCCGCTGCGCCATTGCAGGCGATGGCGCGCAGCTGTGGCAACTGCGCGATGCGATCGGGCAAGGCATTGGGAATTTCGCTGCCGCGCACGATCGCCACGTCCAGGCTGCCGCGGCGTCGGCACTGCCCGATCACATCCCACAGGCCCACGCCGGCCGCGTGCAGCGCCTGCATCCGCGCTTCGGCGTCCAGTGCCGCATCGAAGCCGCACAGCGCCGCCATCAGCGGCCAGAACCGGTTGCGCGGATGCGCGTAGTAACGCGCCTGCTGCAACGACGCCGCACCCGGCATGGAGCCGAGCACAAGCACGCGGCAATCGTCGCGAATCTGCGCGGGCAGGCCCTGCAACAGCGGCTGCGTCGTCACGTCGCGCGCACCTGGATGAACAGCCAAAAGTCTTAAAACCTCGTTATTTCAAGCATCGGAGGCAAGTGCCTGAACATCGCCTGCATTCGTCCGGCGAGGGTCGGCGACGATTCATCTTCTCATCGATACGGTGTGCGCGCCCACTCCCGTGGCCCCACAAGAAAAAGATGAGGAGATACCCCATGCGGTCCATTCAGATCCTGAGCCTGGCTGTCGTGTCCGCCCTTGCGTTTGCGCCCGCCGCATTCGCACAGGATGCCGATACCGCTTCCGGCAAGCACTTCTCCGTCGTCGGCAGCGCGACCCTGCTCGACCCGCATTCCAAGCCGGCGGCCGGCCTCGACGTCGATGGCGGCCCGGCGCCGACCATCAGCGCCAGCTGGCTGATCGACGACAACTGGGCGGTCGAACTGTGGGGCGCTGCCGACAAGTTCAACCACCGCGTCAAGGCCGACGGCATCGGCAAGGTCGGTACCGTCGAGCAGCAGCCGATCGCGCTGAGCGGCCAGTACCACTTCGGCCAGGCGGACAACGTGTTCCGTCCGTTCGTGGGCGTCGGTTACTACGAGTCCAACTTCAGCAACGAGAAGCTGGCTGGCCTGAACCCGGACCAGCACATCAGCCTGGACACCGCCAAGGGCGCCATCGGCACCGTCGGCGTGGACATGAACATCAACTCCACCTGGTTCGCCCGTGCCGATGCGCGCTACATGCACTCGCGTCCGGAGCTGAAGGTGGCCGGCGAAGGCACCGGCGAAGACCTGAAGCTGGATCCGTGGCTGTTCAGCTTTGGCGTCGGCGCGCGCTTCTAAGCGTTCCGTCTCCAGCGTTTGCGCAAACGGGCCCGCAAGGGCCCGTTTGTTTTTGTGCGTGCGCCGGATCGCGCGCGCGACCAGCGCAAACCGCATTGCGCGTGCACGCGGGCGCCTTCAGCGCGGCGAGCGATCGAAACCGCGGTAGCGGTCGAACCGGCGCAGGCGCCGCCGCAGCAGCCAGGCGTAGGCGCAGGCATAGCCGAGCAGCAAGGCCGCGGCGGCCAGCAGACTGGCATGGCTCATCCAGCCCTCGGTCGGCCACGCCGCACCATCGGCCAGACTGCGCCAGCCTTGCCACAGTCCGGCACCGATGCGTACCGCCACCAGCGCGGTCAGACCCAAGACCAACCACAGGTTCGGCGTGTAGTGCAGCCCGTGCGGCAACGGCTCGAAGCGGGTGGCGACGATGCCGAGCGCGCCCAGCAGCGCGCCGATGCCCCAGCCGGCCAGCGCATGCGTGGCCGCACCGGGCCACCAGTGCGCGGCGATCAGGGCGAAGACCAGCAACACCACGCTGGACAGCAGCGCCGACCACAGTTGCACCGCGACCAGCCAGCCGCGCGCCTGACGCCGCGCCGTGCCCACGCGAAACCGCTGCAGCAGCGACAGCGGCAACAGCACGGCGGTCACCGCCAGCGCGATCACGATCGCCAGCGGAATGGCCAGCAGCAGCGGCATGCGCGTGGCCCGATCAGAACGCCGGCAGCACCGCGCCTTGGTACTTGCGCTGGATGAAGGCCTTCACTTCCGGGCTGGTCAGCGCCTTGGCCAGCTTCTGCACGCGCGGATCGTCCTTGTTGTCGCGACGCGCGACCAGGAAGTTCACGTACGGCGAATCCTTGCTTTCGATCGCCAGCGCGTCGCGGGTCGGGTTGAGGCCGGCGTCGAGCGCGTAGTTGGTATTGATCAGCGCCAGGTCGACCTGGTCCAGCACCCGCGGCAGCATCGCCGAATCCAGCTCGCGGAACTTCAGCTGCTTGGGATTGGCGACAATGTCGCGCTGGGTGGACAGCGCATTGCTCGGGTCCTTGAGCTTGATGACCCCGGCCTTGTCCAGCAGGATCAGCGCGCGGCTGTTGTTGCTGGGATCGTTGGGGATCACCACGTCGGCGCCCTGCGGCAGCGCGTCCAGCGACTTGTAGCGGCGCGAGTAGGCGCCGAACGGCTCGATGTGCACGCCGACCACGGTCACCAGGTCGCTCTTGCGGTCGCGGTTGTAGGCCTGCAGGTAGGGCTCGGTCTGGAAGTAGTTCACGTCGATCTGCTTCTGCACCACCTGGTCGTTGGGCTGCACGTAGTCGTTGAACACGCGCACGTCCAGGGTCAGCCCCTGCTGCTCCAGCATCGGCTTGACCACCTCCAGGATCTCGGCGTGCGGCACCGCAGTGGCGGCGACGCTGAGATGGTCGCCGGCGGCGCCGGCATCGGGCTTGCCGCAGCCGCCGAGCACGAGCACGGCGCTGGCGAGCAGGAGGCGGAACGGGAATCGGGTCATGGCAGGTATCCGGAGAAACGGGGGGAGTGGAGGAGCGCGACCCGCGGCCGCGATGCGTGCACGCTAGCAGACGGCCGTGCAGGCGGGGCGATCCATGCGCGCAGGAGCGGCTTCAGCCGCGACCGCTCACCGATCGGAGGCGCGACTGAAGCCCTACCGCGGCACGCAGGACATCAGCGCCGGTTGTAGTGCGCGACCAGGCGGTCGCCGAGCATCTGCAGCGCCTGCACCAGCAGCAGCAGGATCACCACCGTCACCAGGGCCACGTCGGCATGCGAGCGCTGGTAGCCGTCGCGGTAGGCCAGGTCGCCGAGGCCGCCCGACCCGATCGCGCCGCCCATCGCGGTGAAGCCGATCAGGGCGATGGTGGTCACCGTGGCGCCGGCGATCAGGCCCGGCCGCGCTTCCGGCAGCAGCACCCGCGTCACCAGTTGCCAGGTGGTCGCGCCCATCGCCAGGCTGGCCTCGACCACGCCGCGGTCCACTTCGCGCAGCGCGGTCTCCACCAGCCGCGCGTAGAACGGCGCCGCGCCCACCACCAGCGGCAGGATCGCGCCGCGCACGCCCAGCGAGGTTCCCATCGCCCACAGCGTCAGCGGGATCATCGCGATCATCAGGATGATGAAGGGCACCGAGCGCAGCACGTTGATCACCAGCGCCAGGCTGCCGTACAGCAGCGGCTTCTGGTGGGTCTGGCGCGGGCCGGTCAGGAACAGCAGCACGCCCAGCGGCAGGCCGATCAGCAGGGTCAGCGGCAGCGAACCACCCAGCATCAGCAGCGTATCGACGGTGGCCCGTCCGATCTCGCTCCACTTGCCGGCATCGAGATTGCGGAAGAAGCCTGCGGCGGCGGTGGCGATCGGACTCATCGGCGCAGCTCCTGCACATGCACGCCGGCGGCGACGAAGGCGGCCTGTGCCGCGTCCATGTCACCACCGACCAGGGCCACGGTCAGTTGGCCATACGGGGTGTCCTTGATCCGGTCGATGCGCCCGGACAGGATGTTGTAGTCCACCGCAGTGGCGCGGGCGATGCGCCCGAGCAGCGGCGCGTAGGTGTCGGTGCCGAGGAAGGTCAGCCGCAGGATGCGCCCGTCCACGGCGGTGAAATCGCGGTACAGCTCTGCCTCGTCGACGTGCTCGGCCTCGGACACGAAGCGCTTGGTGGTCGGATGCTGCGGATGCAGGAACACCTCGGTGACCGGCCCACTCTCGACCAGGTGCCCGGCATCGAGCACCGCCACGCGATCGCAGACCCGGCGGATCACTTCCATCTCGTGGGTGATCAGCACGATGGTCAGGCCCAGCTCGCGGTTGATCTGCGCCAGCAGCGCCAGCACCGAGGCGGTGGTCTGCGGGTCCAGCGCGCTGGTGGCCTCGTCGCACAGCAGGATCCGCGGGCGCGTGGCCAGGGCGCGGGCGATGCCGACGCGCTGCTTCTGTCCGCCCGACAGCTGCGCCGGGTACTTGCCGGCATGCGCGGCCAGCCCGACCCGCTCCAGCAACTCGGCCACCCGCGCGTCGATCTCCGCGCGCGGCGTGCCGGCCAGTTCCAGCGGGAAGGCGACATTGCCGGCGACCGTGCGCGAGGACAGCAGGTTGAAGTGCTGGAAGATCATGCCCACGCGCTGGCGCAGCATGCGCAGCCCGGCGCGGTCCAGCGCGGTGACGTCCTCGCCGTCGATGATCAGACGGCCGCCGCTGGGCTCTTCGAGCCGATTGATCAACCGGATCAGGGTCGACTTGCCGGCGCCGGAATGGCCGATGATGCCGAACACCTCGCCGGCCTCGATGCGCAGGTCGAGCGGATGCAGCGCCACGACCGGCTGGCCGGCGACGGAATAGGACTTGTGCAGGCGCTCGAACTGGATCAACGCGCGGGACCGGCAGCGACGGGGGGCGCAAAGCCTAGCAGGCCAGGATGGCGTGCGTTATTCCATTCGATTCTAACGTAGGCGCGCATCGCGGGGCCTAGGGGCGTGCCTGCGGCGGCGGATGCGCCACCGCGCGGACCCGCTCGCGATGCAGCAGGTACAGGCCGCTGGCGACGATGATCGCACCGCCCACCCAGGTCCAGGCATCGGGCAGCTTGCGCCACAGCAGCCAGTCCCAGGGAATCACCCACAACAGGCCGCTGTACTCCAGCGGCGCAACCAGCGAGGCGTCGCCGCGGCGGAACGCCTGGGTCAGCGCCACCTGGCCCAGCGCCCCGGCCAGGCCCATGCCGGCGATCCAGCCGGTGTCGGCCGGGCGCAGCGGGGTCCACTCCGGCAACGCCAGCGCACCGGCGCCCAGCGCCATGATCAGCAGGAACCACACCACCAGCGACTGCGACGTGTCGGTGCGCGCCAGCAGGCTGACCAGCACCGAGGCGACCGCGTAGGCGATGGCCGCCAGCAGCACCATCAGCCCCGGCAGCGAGACGAACCCGTCCATGCCCGGGCGCAGCACCACCAGCACGCCGACCAGGCCGACGCCGATCGCCGCCCAGCGCCGCGGGCCCACGTATTCGCCGAGCAGCGGCACCGACAGCGCCGCCACCAGCAGCGGCGCGACGAAGTAGATGGTGTAGGCGGTGGACAGCGGCAGGCTGCGTAAGGCCCAGGCGAAGCAGCCGATCATGGCGATGCCGAGCACGCCGCGCAGCAGGTGCAAGCCCCAGCGCACCGGCCAGATCGCGCGCGGCCCGGCGCTGGCCAGCACCCATACCAGCACGAACGGCAGCGAGGCGCCGCCGCGCAGCGCTGCGACCTGCAGCGCCGGATAGTGCGTGCTGAGCTGCTTCATCGACGCATCCATCAGCGAAAAGAACGCGACCGCGGCGATCATCCACGCGGCGGCGGCGGCATTGGAACGGGAGTTGGGCATCGGCGCATTATCGCCGCGATCGGCGATGCGCGTGGTGCCGGGGCTCATCGCGTCGGGACTGAAGTCCCTCCCACATGGCTCCAGCCGGCGCACCGGCCGATGCCGCTTCTTGTGGGAGCGACTTCAGTCGCGACGCGCGGCGCCCACCAACGCACGACATTGCGCAACGCGCCGGAACCGACATCCATCCCACCCTGCACGTGCCAGCCCCTGCGACACCGGCGCTGCCACTTCCCACCTGCCGCGCCCCACTCCTCGCCCGCACGTCTTACGATAGGCATCTTTGCCGAGGACTTGCCCATGCCTTCCTTCGATATCGTGTCCGAAGTCGACAAGCACGAACTGACCAATGCCGTCGACCAAGCCAACCGCGAGCTGTCGACGCGCTTCGACTTCAAGGGCGTCGACGCCAAGTTCGCGCTCGACGACCAGGTCATCACGCAATCGGCGCCCAGCGATTTCCAGGTCAAGCAGATGACCGACATCCTGCGCGCGCGCCTGCTGGCCCGCGGCATCGACGTACGTTGCCTGGAGTTCGGCGATGTGGAGACCAACCTCGCCGGCGCGCGGCAGAAGATCACCGTCAAGCAGGGCATCGAGCAGAAGCTGGGCAAGAAGATCGTCGCCGCGCTCAAGGACGCCAAGCTCAAGGTGGAAGCGCAGATCAACGGCGACAAGCTGCGGGTCAGCGGCAAGAAGCGCGACGACCTGCAGGAAGCGATCGCGCTCCTGAAGAAGAGCGATTTCGAGCTGCCGCTGCAGTTCGACAATTTCCGCGACTGAAGCCGCCGCGCAAACGCCTCGCGCGTCATCGCCATGCCGGTGCGAGGGTGCAGGACGACCACCGCGTGGCGATGGTCGTTCTGCAGTCGACCGCGCGATATCGTCGCCACGCTGCGTGAGTGCACACGGCTGCGCATCGCCTCGCCTTGCAGGGCGGCACGGCAGACGAGCGATACGCCCATGTCGCGACCTGCGCATGCCGTCCGGCCTGCGCAAGCAGGCATGCCGGCATGACCACGCGAGCGCATCCCGGCCATTGCAGCCATGCGAAAGCGACGCACTCCGCATCGGAACGAGGCGACACCACGCAACGGCACTCCCGCCTCCGCGCCGGGACGCGGACGCCTAGCGCCGCAATTTCTTGCTAGGCACCCGCGGTGACGCCCGCGGCCAGCATTCTCCGCCCCTGCGCCACTTCGGCTTCCAGGTCGTGCGTCCAGATCCAGTCGAAGCGCTGCGCCAGCGTCTGCGCCAGCCGCGTATCGTCGGCGCCGGCCTGCGGATCGCGCAGTTCGTACAGCTCGCCGGCCTCGCGCGAGGTGCGCTGCACGCGGCAGGCGCGCGGCAGGCGCAGGCGCTCGTAGACCTGCAGCAGGGCCGGCAGATCGCCGCGCGTCAGGCCAGGCGTGGCCAGCAGTTGCGCCAGCAGATAGGCATCCTCCAGGCCCTGCCCGGCGCCGGCGCCCTGGTGCGGCAGCATCGCGTGCGCGGCATCGCCGATCAGCGCCAGCCGCCCATGCACATAGCCGGGCAGCTCGGCCAGATCGTGCAGCGCCCAGTGCGTGGGCGTGTCGATGCACTCCAGCAGCGTACGCGCCGCCTCGCCCCAGTGCGCGAACGCCTCCAGCATCTCGCGGCGGCTGGCCTCGCGTACCCAGGCCTGGCCAGCGCGCCATTGCGGCGCCGGCTCGCTGCGGTCGGAGACGAAGGCGACCACGTTGATCAGCCTTCCCTGCTTCACCGGGAAGGTCAGGATGTGCGCGTCCAGGCCCAGCAACATCTGCGGCACGTCGACCAGGTGCGCGTCCACGCCGCGGGCGGCGAAAGCGGCACGTAGCCGCGCGGCGTCGATCAGGCCGCGATAGGCGCAGGTGCCGGTGAAACGCGGTTCGGCCGGTGCATGGCCGAGCGCACGCAGCACTTCGCCGCGCATGGCGGACTTGATGCCGTCGGCGGCGATCAGCACGTCGCCTTCGTACTGGCTGCCGTCGGCGAAGCGCACGCGCGCCACGTCGGCGTCCTGCTCCACGTCGACTGCGCGTTTGCCGAACCTGGCCAGCCCGAACGGCAGGCGGGTAGCCAACGCATCGAGGAAGTCGGCGCGGTGCACCGACGACTGGCCGACGCCGGGCGCCAGGGTCTGGCCCAGCAGCCGCGCGTCCTCGCCGCGGCGCCATTCGAACCAGACGTCCTGCCATGGGGCGGGGGTGCGGTCGGCGAGTTCGGCATAGGGCTCGCCCATGCCCAGGCCGGCCAGCGCGCGTACCGCATTGGGGCCGAACGAGACGCCGGCGCCGATTTCGCCGAAGGCCGGCGCCGATTCGAACAGTTGCACGTCGAGATGGCGGTGCCGGCACAGGCCCAGGGCCAGACCGACGCCGGCGATGCCGCCGCCGACGATGCCGATGCGCAGGGGGGATGCAGGATTCATCTGGAGTCTCCGGTGGGGAATGTCAGTCGCGGCCAGCCAGCAGGATTTTCTCGGCCAGCAGCGCAGGCGCGCTGAAACACACTTCGTGGCTGCCCGGCAGGCTGACCAGACGGTAGCCGCCCAGGCGCGAGCTCAGCCGCGGATGCCAGCCGTACTCGCCCGGCGGCAATGCCACATCGTCGGTGGCATAGAGCCAGCTGCGCGGGATCTGCAGCTCGTGGAAACGCTTGAGCGGTACCGCGTCGAAATGGCTGCGCGCGGGGGTCGGACTCAACTGCGCGTACGCCTGCTGCGCCTGCGCCAGATCGGCGTCGCCGATGAAGCCGTCGCGCCAGATCGGAAACGGCAGCATGATGCCGCCGTCGGCATCGACCGCGTTCTTCCACAGCGCCTGGTAATGCGGCGGCAACAGGTCGAACAGCGCCTCGCCGTCGCGCAGCACGAAGGCGTTGTGGAAGATCAGCCGCTTGCAGCGCTCCGGCTCCTCCTCGGCCAGGCGTTGCACGATGCTGCCGCCCCAGCTGTGGCCGAGCACGACCAGATCGCGCAGGTCGTGGCGGCGCACGTAGTCCACCACCGAGGCCACGCAGTCGGCGTGCGAGACGCGCTTGTCGGCGCCCACGCCATGCCCGGCGATGGTCGGTGCGTGCACCTGCACGCCGTGCGCGCGCAGATGGGCGGCGACGCCGTCCCAGGCGTGGCCGTCGTGCCAGGAACCGTGCAGCAACAGATAGGTTTGCATGGGGTCGTCTCCGTGTGGCTCAGCGGAAGGTCCAGCCGAGGCCGAAAGTGAGATAGGTGAGGTCGCGGGTCCCGGCCTGCACGCCGCCGCTGGCGACCGAACCGCCCGGTGCGTGGGTGACGCTGCCGGTCAGCGACAGCTGCGGCGACAGCCGCCAGGTCGCGCCAAGCGCGTAGTGGCGGTACTGCGCCAACGGCGCCAGCACCGCGAGTTGCGCCTGGCTGTCGGGGATCAGCTGGCTGGCGCGCGAGTAACCAAGCCGCAGCGACCAGGCATCGTTGAGGCGGTAATCGGCGCCGAACCGGAACACGCGCTGGCTGTGCCAGCCGAAGCCCGGACCGTTCGGATCGCCGAACGCGCCGCCCTCATCGACGCGATTGCCGTAGGAGCGCTCGCCGGCCCAGTCGATCCACAGCCAGTCGGCCGCCACGGTCAGCGCATCGCTGGCCTGCCAGGCCAGACCGACACCGGCCTGCTGCGGCATGTTCAGACGGCCTTCCGGCAGCAGCGCACGGTAGCGCTGCATCTGGCCGAAGCGGATGCGGCTGGACCAGGTGACGCCGGCGCTCAGGCGCGGCGCGAGCTGGCCGTACCAGCCCACGGCGACACCGTACCCGTAGGCCGCATCGGCCCCGGCCGACTGGAAGCCGACCCCCTCCAGGCCGGCGACGTGCAAGCGCTGGTAGGCCAGCCGCGGCGAGATGCCCAGGTACTGGTGCTCGCCCACGCGCCAGGCCAGGGTCGGCGCGAACACCACCTGCTGCAGCTTGGACAGGGTGTTGTGGCTGCCATACACCGGAGCGCCGTAGTCCAGCGCGACGCCGTGGCCGAACACCGACACCCCCAGGCTCAGGTCGTCGTTGAGTTGATGGTTGTAGCCGGCGGTGGGCACCGGAACCAGCGCATCGTCGCCGTAGCGGTTGGGGCCGACCTGCGCGCGCACCGGCGCCGCGATCAAGGTGAGGTCGGCGTCCATGCGGTCGCCGACCGCGCCCATGCCGGCCGGGTTGTTGGCGGACGCCGCCGCGTCCAGCGGCAACGCGATCGAGGTGCCGGCCAGGCCCTGGGTCTGCGCGCCGTAGCCGGGCAAGGCGACGCCGTTGTTGGCGGCGGCACCACCCGAAACCGCCGCCACGGTCCACAGCAGCGTGGTCCAGCGTGGCGTGCCCTGTCGTTGCGCCCTGCGGCGCATTGGATGTGCGAACTGCTGCATGATCGAGCCCTCCCTCCGAGCCGATGCGTGGGTGCGGCCGCCGACCGGCGGCACGCGGGGTCCGCACTGCCGTCGTGACGACCGGCAGCGCGGGATGTTGGAAACGGCACTCATCCTTTGTGCACGCGTCGGCCGACACGGCGACGCGGTACGACGCGAACGCAAGACCGTGCGCGCAACCGGTACGGACGCTCGCGACGATCGAAGCAGGAGACGACTGACCTCGGCGATGCATCCATGCGTCCGACACTGCCCCGCATCACACCAGGCGTCCAAGACCATGTCAGTCTCGTTTCATACCCTGCTGGTATGTTCATCGCGCGATGCGCGCTAGCACTGGATCTTCCGCGATGCAACATGCGCGTTCGATGGCGTGCATGCCGACGCAGCGGCAGCGTCGTCGCAGGCGCACGCCCGCATCGCTTGCGCAAACGCCAACGCCTGGACGCGCACGCACACGCGCTCTGCGCCGCCTCGGCGAGCTTGCGCATGCCAGTGTCTGCATGCCACTGGACACCCCGCGCGCCGCAGCGCACAGACAGCCAGGCACGCGCAGCGCAGCGGCGCGCGGCGCTACACGGCACGGGCTTCATCGGGCGGCGGTGCGGTCCGGCAACGCAAGGAGGGCAACGCAGACACCGCTCGGGCGCTGCACTGCGGCGCAGCCTGGCACGCGCGCCGGCCTCCCGCGTCTCGGCCGAGGCAGGCAGGATGCCGGCGAACGCGCACGGCGAGGGCGCGATCAAAAAAAACGGCACCGGCATCGCCCACGGCAGCGTGTGGCGACGTCGGTGCCGAGGCAGGCGCGACGCCTGCTGCGGGGACACGCGCGACGGCAGCGCCGTCGCCAGCGCAAGGCTCAGCTGGCCATGCGCAGGATCGGCTTGAGGGTGATGCCGCTGCTGCTGTCGGCGGCGGCCTGGTTGATGTCGCTCAACGGATAGAACTTCACCAGCTTGTCGAACGGGAAGCGGCCCTGCTGGTACAGCGTCACCAGTTGCGGAATGAACACCTGCGGCACGCTGTCGCCCTCGACGATGCCGCGGATGCTGCGTCCGCCCAGCAGCAGGTTGTTGACGTCGAAACCGGCCATGGTGCCGAGCTTGGGTGCGCCGACCACGCCGATCGTGCCCAGGCTGGCCAACGCTTCGATGCCCGCCTCCAGCAACTGCGGACGCCCGGTGGATTCGAGCGCGAAGTCGGCGCCGCCGCCGGTGATCGCGCGCACCGCTTCCACCAGATCGCCTTCGCGGTTGTCGATCACGTGCGTGGCGCCCAGTTCCTTGGCCAGCGCCAGCCGCGACGGCACCACGTCCACGGCGATGATGCAGGCGGCGCCGGCCACGTGCGCGGCCATCACCGCGCTGAGTCCGACCGCACCGGCGCCGATCGCCACGAAGCTGCTGCCAGGACGCACCTTCAGCGCATTGATCACCGCGCCGGCTCCGGTCTGGATGCCGCAGCCCAGCGGGCCGAGCAGTTCCAGCGGCGCCTCGCGCGACACCCTGATCGCATTGTTCTCGCGCGCCAGCGCATAGGTGGCGAACGAGGACTGGGCGAAGAAGTGGTCGTGCAGCGGCTGCCCGTGCAGATCCTCGATGGCGGTATGGCCATGCGCGTCGGCACCGCCGAAGTTGCGCGGGAAGAACTCCTGGCAATACGCGGCATGCCCGCCATCGCAGGGATTGCAGTGGCCGCAGGCGCCATAGGTGAGCACCACGTGGTCGCCGACCTGCAGGCTCTTGACGTTGGGACCCAGCGCTTCGACCACGCCGGCGCCCTCATGGCCGAGCACCGCCGGCAGCGGCACCGGATAGTACTGATCGCGCACGATCAGGTCGGTGTGGCACAGGCCGGTGGCCACCACCCGCACCAGCACCTCGTCGTCCTGCGGCGCGCGGATGCGCGCCTGCTCGATGGTGAAGGGCTGTTGCGGCGCGTGCGCGACCGCCACGGTGATCTCGCGCTTATCGGTTGCTGCGTTCATCGCACTGTCTCCTGGGGTTCAAAGCGGATAGGCGGGCGCTGCGCCCTTGACGGTCAACCACTGCCACTGGGTGAACTCTTCCAGGTTCGCCGGGCCGCCGATGCTGCTGCCGTTGCCGGAGGCGCCGACGCCGCCGAACGGATTGACCACCTCGTCGTTGACGGTCTGGTCGTTGATGTGCAGCAGGCCGGTGCGCAACTGCTCGCCCAGCGCCATTGCGCGGCCGACGTCGGCCGACAGCACCGCCATCGACAGCCCGTACTCGGTGTCGTTGGCCAGGGCGACGGCCTCGGCATCGGTGTCGAACGGCACCACCACCGCCACCGGAGCGAAGATCTCCTCGCGGAAGGCCGGGTTGTCGGGGGTGACGTCGCTGAGCACGGTGGGCTCGAAGAACAGGTCGCGGTAGCCGCCGCCGGCGGCGACGGTGGCACCGGCCTCGCGCGCGGCCGCGACCAGGCGCGCGGCGTGATCGCGCTGGGTCGCATCGATCAACGGGCCGAGCGCGACCTCGCCGCTGGCCGGGTCGCCGACGCTCAGGCTCCTGGCCTTGGCCGCCAGCCGCTCGACGAACTGCGGGTAGAGTGCGCGCTGCACCAGCACGCGGCCGGCGGACATGCAGATCTGGCCCTGGTGCAGATACGCGCCCCAGGCGGTGTTGGCGATCGCCAGATCCAGGTCGGCATCGTCGAGCACGATCAGCGAGTTCTTGCCGCCCAGCTCCAGCGACACCTTCTTCAGATGACGGCTGGCCGCCTCGCCGACCTTGCGCCCGGCCGCGGTGGAACCGGTGAACTGGATCATCGCCACGTGCGGATCGGCGGTCAGTGCGGCGCCGGCGCCGCCATCGCCGGGCAGCACGTGCAGCACGCCGGCCGGCAGGCCGGCCAGTTCGAACAGCCGCGCGATGACCGCGCCGCCGCAGATCGCGGTGCGCGGATCGGGCTTGAGCACCACCGCGTTGCCCAGCGCCAGCGCCGGCGCCACCGCGCGCATGGCCAGGTACAGCGGGAAATTGAACGGCGCGATGACGCCAACCACGCCCAGCGGACGGCGCCGCGCCAGACTCAGGCGCCCCGCCGCGGAGGGCAGCACCTCGCCGGCGCTGCGCGACGGCAGCGCCGCCGCTTCGTGCAGGGCGGTGGCGCACAGGGCCGCTTCGAAGCCGGCCTTGCCTTGGGTGGAACCGCTCTCGCGCACCAGCCAATCGGCGATCTCCTGCTGGAACCGCTCGGCCAGTTGCGCGGCCTGGCGCAGTACCTGCGCGCGTTGCGCATACGGCGCCGCGGCCCAGCCGCGTTGCGCCTGCGCAGCGGCGGCGGCCGAGACCGCGACCTGCGCCGGGCCAGCCAGGCCGACGCGGCCGAGCTGCTCTCCGCTGGCCGGCGCGATCGCCTCCGCGCTCTCGGTGGCGGCCTGCCACTGACCGGTGAAAAGCGCTCCGTGCCAGAAATCGTGCTGCAGCAAAAGCGTATCGTTCATGCGGGTGTTCTCCTGGGAATCGGGGTTGCCGGTCATGCCAGTCGCGCGCTCAGGAAGGCGGCGGCATGTTCGATGGCGCGCACGGCGGCCGGCAGCACGCCGGCCATTTCGACGAAGCCGTGCACCATGCCCGGCAGTTCGACGTACTCCACCGCCACCCCGGCCGTGCGCAGGGCATCGGCGTAGTGGCGGCCGTCGTCGCGCAGCACGTCGCAGGCGGCGGTGTAGATCAAGGCCGGTGGCAGTCCGCGCAGATCGGCCGCGCGCAGCGGCGACAGCCGGCTGTCGCTGGGGTCGTACTCGGCCACGAACGGCGCCGACATCGCCTGCATCACCGCCAGCGTCAGCGGCGGCACATGCGCGTTCTCGTGGCGCGCCGCAAAGTCCTGCGATGCCGGCGACAGATCCGTACTCGGATAGAACAGCGCCTGCGCGCGCAGCGCCACCGCACTGCCGCGCAACTGCTGACAGGCCACCGCCGCCAGACTGCCGCCGGCGCTGTCGCCGGCCACGGCCAGGCGGCCGGCATCCAGGCCCAGCTCGCCGGCATGCGCCGCCAGCCAGGCGATCGCCGCGACCACGTCCTGCGGGCCGGCCGGGGCCGGATGTTCCGGCGCCAGCCGGTAGTCCACCGCCACCACCGCGCACGCGGCCGCCTGCGCCAGGCGCCGGCAGACCGGATCGTGGGTGTCCAGATCGCCGGCACTCCAGCCGCCGCCGTGCAGATAGACGATGGCCGCGGTGGCCTGCGGCGCGCTGACCGGCCGATACAGGCGCAGCGGGATCGGACCGGCCGGCCCCGTGGCGGTCAGCGCACGGACCTCGGCCACCGGCAACGGCGTGCCGCCGAGCAGCGCGCCGATCTGACCGTAGGCCTGGCGCAGCTGCGGGATCGGCAGGGTCTCCAGCGGGGGCGCGCCGCTGGCGGCCATGCCTTGCAACACCGCCAGCACGTCCGGCGCCAGCCGCGAAGGGTCGAAGAGAGGGGACTGCATGGCGTTCGCTCCAGGAAAGGACAGAGGTGAGGACACGGGGGTCAGTGGGCGCCGCCGGTGCGCGGCGGCAGGCCGCGGCGACGCGCGCACGGCGGGCCGGGCGGGTGGATCATCCCTGGTCGCCGCCGCCCACCGGCAGCACCGTCCCGGTGATGTAGGAAGCCTCGTCCGAGGCCAGGAACAGGATCGCCGCGGCCTGCTCGTCGAGCGTGCCGTAGCGTTTCATCAGGCTCGATTCCACGGTCTGCGCGACGATCTGCTGATACCAGGCCTGCGCCTGCGCGCTCTGCGCATCGGCATTGCGCGGCACCCGCCGCGGCGGCGCCTCGGTACCGCCCGGGGCGACCGCGTTGACGCGGATGCCATGCGCGGCGTGCTCGAACGCCAGGCACGCGGTCAGCGCGTTGACCCCGCCCTTGGCCGCGCCGTACGGCACGCGATGGATGCTGCGGGTGGCGATGGAGGAGACGTTGACGATCGCCCCGCCACCCTGCGCGATCATGTACGGCAGCGCCGCGCGGCATCCCCACAGCGCCGGGAACAACGAGCGCCGCACCTCGGCCTCGATCTGCGCCGGGGTGTATTCCTGGTACGGCTGCGCCCAGATGGTGCCGCCGACGTTGTTCACCAGCACGTCGATGCGGCCCATCTGCGCCTGCGCGAACTGCATCGCCCGCGCGTTTTCCTCGTAGTGTTCCAGGTCGGCCACCAGCGTGGCGACTTCGGCCGGCGCCAGTGCCTGGGACAGTTCGGCGACATGGTCGGCGCGGTCCACCAGCACCAGCCGTGCGCCCTCGGCGGCGGCACGCTCGGCCACGCGCAGGCCGATGCCCTGCGCCGCGCCGGTAATCACCACCACCTTGCCGGCGAAACGCGCGCTCATGCGGCCCGTTCCTGCACCGGCGCCACGGCGCTGGGGGTGAACTTCTCGTAGTGGAAGGCGGCCGGAACCAGCCCGATGCCGGAAAAATGCGTGCGCACCGCTTCGACCATCGGCGGCGGTCCGCACAGGTACACGTCCACGTCGCCGCCGTGCAGGGCGTGCGCCGGCAGGTGCTCGGTGACGTAGCCGGTGCGCGGATGCGCCGCCGCCGGATCGACCACGCAGGTATCGAACGTGAACCAGTCGGCCTGCTCGGCCAGCGCCTGCAGGCGCTCCAGCAGCACCAGATCGGCGCCGCGGGTCACGCCGTACATCAGATGCACCGGATGCGCGCAGCCGCTGGCCTGCAATTGCGCCAGCATCGACAGGAACGGCGCCAGGCCGGTGCCGCCGGCCAGCAACAGCAGCGGCCGGGTGATCTCGCGCAGGTAGAAGCTGCCCAGCGGGCCGTTGAGGTCCAGGACCTGTCCCGGCGTGGCCGTGTCCAGGTAGGCGCTCATCAGGCCACCGGGGACGCGCCGGATGAGGAAGGTCAGCGTGGACGCGCCCGGCGCGGAACTGAAGGAATACGCGCGCAACTGGCCGCTGCCGGGCACGGCGATGTTGACGTACTGGCCGGGCAGGAAGGCCGGCGCCGGGCCGATCGTTTCCAGGGTCAGTTCCAGCGCGGCGTCGGCATGCGCGACCACCGCCGCCACCGTGGCCTGGAAGTGCACGCTCCCGGTCTTGCAGGCGAGCGAGGTCGCCGGCACCGCCACCGCGCAGTCCGACTGCGGCCGCATCTGGCAGGTCAGGACCATGCCGGCGGCGGCTTCATCGGCGCTGAGCGCGTCCTCGATGTAGTCCTCGCCCAGATCGTAGCGCCCACGTTCGGCGCGGCACTTGCAGGTGCCGCACACGCCGTCGGCGCAATCCATCGGCAGGTTGATGCGCTGGCGGAAGGCGGCGTCGAGCACCGTCTCGCCGTCGTTGCAGTCGATGAAGCGGGTGATGCCGTCTTCGAAATTCAGCGCGATGCGATAGGACATGGCGGTTGCTCGCAGGTACGTGCCGATCAGACGTGGTAGACGTCGACGACCTGGCGGATGTAATCGTTCTTCAGCACGATGGTCTTGCGCGCGATGCGCAGCGCGTCGTCCTGCCGGCGCAGGGTCAGCGTCACCGTGCCAAAGAACTGGTCGGTGACCTTGTAGCGATGGCTGAGCGTGTGGAAATTGTGCCGCACCTCGATGTCCTGCCCGTGCTCGGACAGCACCTCGATGTTGCTCAGGTTGTGGCTGGTGCGCGGCTCCGGCGTGGAGGCCCCGGAGCGCTCGGTCTTGATGCGGAACACGCGGTCCTCCAGCCCGGAGCGATCGGCGTAGTAGATCAGCGAGATCTGCGACTGCGGATCGTCGGTGAGGCGGTCGTCGTCGTCCCAGGCCGGCATCCAGTACACCGCGTCCTCGGCGTACAGGGTCAGCCACTCGTCCCACTGGCGGTCGTCGAGCAGGCGCGCCTCGCGGTACAGGAAGGCGCAGATGGTCTGGTAGTCGGTGCTCATGCCGTACCCTCGCGTTCGCGTGCGATCGCCTCGCGCATCGCCTCTGCCCAGTACGCGTGCTGGCGCACGAACAGGCCTTCGTCCTCGCTGCGCTCGCCCGACAGCAGCGGCGCCAGTCCCATCCGCCGCGCGTTCTCGTCGGGGCCGTCGATCCACAACGGCGCGCCGCGGCTGAGATCGTTCCACGGCGCCGCGCCGGCGGCGTAGCCGGCCTGGCACGCGCGGAACTCCTCCAGGTCGTCGGCGGTGCCCATCCCCGAGACGTTGAAGAAATCCTCGTACTGGCGGATGCGCAGCGCACGGTCGCGCGCGCTTTCGCCCTTGGGCGCGAAGCAGAAGATGCTGACCTCGGTCTTGTCCACGTCCAGCGGCCTGACCACGCGGATCTGCGTGGAGAACTGGTCCATCAGGAACAGGTTCGGATACAGACACAGGTTGCGCGTCTGCTCGACGATGAACGCGGCGCGGTCGGCGCCCAGGCGCTGCGCCAGTTCCTCGCGCTGCGCGTACACCGGGCGCACTTCCGGGTTCATGGTCTTGGTCCACAGCAGGATGTGGCCGTTCTCGAAGCCGTACACGCCGGCGACGCTCTTGCTCCAGCTGCCGGCATCGACCGCCGGGGTGCCTTCCTGCTTGCGCCGGCTCATGGTGGCGGCGTAATTCCAGTGCACGGTGCTGACGTGGTAGCCGTCGCAGCCGTTCTCCATCTGCAGCTTCCAGTTGCCGTCGTAGACATAGGACGAGTTGCCGCGCAGCACTTCCAGCCCCTGCGGCGCCTGATCGACGATCTGGTCGATGATGATCCGGGTCTGCCCCAGGAACTCGTGCAGTGGCGCCACGTCCTCGCGCAGGCTGCCGAACAGGAAGCCGCGGTAGCTCTCGAAGCGCGGCACGCGCTTGAGATCGTGGCTGCCGTCCTGGCCGAACTGCGGCGGGTACTGGGTGGTCTTCTCGTCCTTGACCTTGAGCAGCTTGCCGGTATTGGAGAAGGTCCAGCCATGGAACGGACAGGTGAAGCTGCCCTTGTTGCCGTGCTTGCGCCGGCACAGCATCGCGCCGCGATGCGCGCAGGCGTTGATGACCGCGTGCAGTTCGCCGTGCTTGTCGCGGGTGATCACCACCGGCTGACGGCCGATGTAGGTGCTGTAGTAGTCGTTCGGCGCGGGGATCTGGCTCTCGTGCGCCAGATAGATCCAGTTGCCCTCGAAGATGTGCTTCATCTCCAGCTCGAACAGGTCGGCGCTGGTGAAGATCTCGCGACGGCAGCGGAACTGTCCCGCGGCGGGATCGTCCTGCACGGCATTGGCGAGCAGGGTGTCGAGCGCGGCCGCAGGGTCGATGACGGCAGACATGGGGGTGTCTCCTGTGAGAATGGCGGCGGCCTGCGTTGGCAACCGCAGGCCGCGGCAGTGACCGGCACGGGGCGACGCGCAGCGTGCCCCGTGACGCGGCGGAAACTAGGCGGCGACGCGGCGGCGCAGCGGATTGGCCTGGTTGTCCACGCCTTCCACCAGTGCGGTGAGGCGGAAATCGAACTGGATCTCGGCAAACGGGCCGCTCAGGCCGTTGGCCTGGATGCTGGCCTCGTCGCTGCGTTCCACCAGATCCGGCACCAGGCCATCGCGGGTGGCATAGGCGAAGTCGTCGTTGACCAGCGGGTCGCCGGCGATGTTGATCTGCGTGGTCAGCTTGCGGTGGCCGTCGGCGCCGACGAAGAAGTGGATGTGCGCCGGACGCTGGCCATGGCGGCCGAGCGCGAACAGCAGGCGTTCGGTCGGGCTGCCCGGCGGCACGCCGTAGCCCTTGGGCACGATGCTCTGGAAACGGTACTGGCCGTTGTCGTCGGCGACGATGGTGCGGCGCATGTTGAACGGCGCCTGCTTGCCGGTGGGGTCGAAGTGCGAATAGAAGCCGCGCGTGTCGCAGTGCCAGACCTCGACGCTGGCGCCGGGCAACGGACGACCGTCGGCGCCGTACACGGTGCCATGCATGATCAGCGGATGGCCGTTTTCGTCGCTGCCGTCGTCGAGCCGGGCGAAGCCGTGCGCCACCGGCGCGCCGGCCACGTACAGCGGCCCTTCGATGGTCCGCGGCGTCGGATTGTCGATGCCCAGTTGCGCGTCGATGGCGTCCAGGCGCAGATCCAGGAAGTGGTCCAGGCCCAGCCCGGGCGAGATCAGCCCGGCCTGCCCTGCCGCGCCCAGGTCGTTGAGCCAGGCGATCGCGCTCCAGTACTCGTCGGGCGTGACATCCAGATCGTCGATGGCCTTGAACAGGTCCGACAGCACGCGATGCACGATCCGTTTCACACGCGCGTCGCCGGCCGTCTGCTCCAGGCCGCTGACCGTGCGCAGGAACGCCTGCACCTCCGGGGTCTCGAAAATCTTGACGCTCATCGTCTGGTTCCTTCTCTGCTCATGGTTGCGTTGGCTGCCTTGAGACGTTCCCCTCCCGAGGAAGCGCCCGTGGTGCGGGACTAGCGATCGTCCTCGTACAGCGACGAGGGATGGCGGCACAGCGGGGTGACCGCGATGCGCATGTAGGGAAACAACGGCAGCGACAGCAGCAGCGCGTGCAGTTCGGCGTTGTCGGCCACGTCGAAGATGCTGACGTTGGCGTACTGCCCGACCACCCGCCAGATATGGCGCCACTGGCCGCTGCGCTGCAGCTGCTGGAAACGCGCCTTTTCGTCGCGCTTGAGCTGCTCGGCACGCTCGGGCGGCATGTCGCCGGGCAGGTTCACTTCCATGCTCACGTGAAACAACATGTTCATTCCTCCACGCCGGTAGCCACCGGCATCACGATGCGGCGGCGATCGCGGCGCAGCGCGTCCACCCGTGCCTCGTCCAGGGCGATGCCCAGGCCTGGTCCGCACGGCAAGTGCAGTTGGAAATCCTCGTAGCGCAGCGGCTCGGCGAGGATCTCCTCGGTCAGCAACAAGGGACCGAACAGCTCGGTGCCCCATTGCAGGTTGGCGAAGGTGGCGAAGGCATGGGCCGAAGCGATGGTGCCGATCGCCCCTTCCAGCATCGTCCCGCCGTACAGGCCGATGCCGGCGGCATCGGCGATGGCCGCGACCTTCTGCGCGGCGTACAGGCCGCCGGACTGCTCGATCTTCACGGCGAACACGTCGGCCGCGCCGCGTCGCGCCGCCTCGAAGGCGCTTTCCGGGCCGCTCAGCATCTCGTCGGCCATCAACGCGATCGGGAAGCGGCGCATCAGCCGCCGCATCGCCGCCAGCGACGCCACCGGCTGTTCGACCAGTTCGCAGCCGGCGTCGGCCAGCGCCGGCAGCGCGCGCACCGCCTCGGTCTCGCTCCAGGCCATGTTGACGTCCACCCGCACCGCGCCGCGCGCCCCCAACGCGCGCTTGATCGCCGCCACGTGGGCCACGTCCTCGGCGACGCTGCGCGTGCCGATCTTCAGCTTGAACACGTTGTGCCGGCGCTCGGCGAGCATGCGTTCGGCCTCGGCGATGTCGCGTTCGGTGTCGCCGGAGGCCAGCGTCCACGCCACCGGCAGGCGATCGCGCAGGCGCCCGCCCAGCAGCTCGGACACCGGCAGGCCGAGCCGCTGGCCGTGGGCGTCGAGCAGCGCGGTCTCGATCGCGCACTTGGCGAAATGGTTGCCCTTGACCAGGCCGCCGATCCGCTGCATCAGCGCCTGCACCGCGCAGGCATCGGCCCCGACCAGCAGCGGCGCGATGTAGCGGTCGATCGTCAACTGCATGCCTTCCGGGCTCTCCGCGCCGTAGGCCAGACCGGCGATCGTGGTGCCCTCGCCCAGCCCGACCACGCCGTCGCTGCAATGCAGGCGCACCAGCATCAGGGTCTGCCCGCGCATCGTCGCCATCGACAGGCGATGCGGGCGGATCGTGGGCAGGTCGAGCAGCAGCGTCTCGACGCGTTCGACGGTGGCGGTGGTGGGGTGCGGTGACATGGCGCCGATTCTTGGCCCGGCACGGCACTGCCGTCCAAGACTGAATGCAGCACCATTTCATACCCTGAAGATATAGTATGGCGGGAAACCTAGACGTTCATGATTTGCTGCAGCACAGCATACTTTGAATGTCATGTAACTTTCCGCCACAGCGAGCGTCTATGGATCTGCGTCAACTCCGCTACTTCGTGGCCGTCGCCCGCGAACGCAACTTCACCCGTGCCGCAGAAATCCTGCATATCGCGCAACCGCCGCTGAGCCGGCAGATCCAGCAGATCGAACAGCAACTGGGCGTGCCGCTGCTGGTGCGGCGCAGCCGCCCGCTGCGTCTCACCGACGCCGGACGGCTGTTCTACGAGGAAGCGCTGCAGGTGCTGGGCCGGGTCGAGCAGATGACCGAGGCCGCGCGCCGGCTCGGCCGCAGCGAGCGCCGCGTGGCCTCGATCGGCTTCGTCGCCTCCACCCTGTACGGCGGTCTGCCCACGGTGGTGCGGCGCCTGCGCCAGGCGCGACCGGACCTGGAAGTGCGCCTGGTCGAGCTGATGTCCAGCCAGCAGGTGGAAGCGCTGAAGGAAGGCCGCATCGACCTGGGCTTCGGCCGCGTGCGCAGCAGCGACCAGCATGTCGAACGCCTGGTCCTGCGCGAGGAGCGCCTGGTCGCGGCGATCCCGATGGAACACCCGCTGGCCGCGGAGGACGCGCCGCTGCCGCCGGCGGCGCTGGCCGGGCAACGGCTGCTGCTCTATCCCAGCCATCCGCGCCCCAGCTTCGCCGATCAGGTGCTGTCGCTGCTGCAGGATCACGGCGCGCATCCCAGCGAACTGCAGGAGGTGCGCGAGCTGCAGACCGCGCTGGGCCTGGTCGCGGCCGAGAGCGGGATCTGCCTGATCCCGGCCTCGGCGCGGTCGATGCGCAGCGACCTGCATTACCGCCTGATCGACGACGAACACGCCACCTCGCCGATCATCATGAGTTATCGCCGCAACGACGACTCCGGCCTGGTGGAACTGACCAAGCAACTGATCCGCGAGATGTATGCCGAGCATCCGCCGTGGCTGGACGTGTCCTACAACCGCTGGAACGCACCGTAACCCCGGCCACCGGCGCCTATCCGGCATACACTGGCCGCCGCGCGCGGCCCCGTGCCCACGCGCGCCGCCCCTTCGCCGCCGCCGACGCCATGCCTCCCACCTCGCTTGCCCCCGCCTCCGACGACCCGATCGCCCTGACCCGCCGATGGCTGGAGCGCGCGGTGATCGGGCTGAACCTGTGTCCGTTCGCCAAGGCGGTGTACGTCAAGCAGCAGGTGCGTTTCGTGCTCAGCGATGCGAGTACGCCCGAGGCGCTGCTCGAACAACTGGCCGAAGAACTGGTGCTGCTGCGCGATACCCCGGCCGAGCAGATCGACACCACGCTGATCGTGCACCCGGACGTGCTGCAGGACTTCCTGGACTACAACGACTTCCTCGACAACGCCGACGCCGCGGTCGAGGCGCTGGACCTGCAGGGCGTGCTGCAGGTGGCCAGTTTCCATCCGCAGTACCAGTTCGCCGGCACCGCACCGGACGACATCGGCAACTACACCAACCGCGCGCCCTACCCCACCCTGCACCTGCTGCGCGAGGACAGCGTGGAACGCGCGGTGGCCGCGTTCCCGGACGCGGACGTGATCGTCGAGCGCAATCTGCAGACCCTGGAGAAGCTGGGGCTGGAGGGCTGGAAGCGGGCGGTTGGGGAGCGGGATTCGTGATTTGGGATTCGGGATTCGGGATTCGTAGAAGCGGGATTTGCGACGGTGCGTGGCGCCACGCGCTTTTGCCAATCCCCAATCCCGACTCCCTAATCCCGGCCCTCGAACAGCACCGCCACGTCCGCCGCCTCCAGCACCCGCCACTGCCCCGAGGGCAGATCGTCCAGGCCGAAGCCGCCGATGCGGCTGCGGTGCAGCGCGGCCACGTGGTTGCCGACGGCGGCGAACATGCGCCGCACCTGGTGGTAGCGGCCTTCGTGCAGGGCCATGCGCACCTGGCGCGGTCCCAGCGTCTCCAGTTGCACCGGCAGCAGCGGCGTGGTCTCGCCGTCGAGCATCAGCGTGCCGCTGGCGAACTGCGCGGCCTCGTCGCCGCGCAGGTCCTCGGCCAGGGTGGCCTCGTAGACCTTGGCCAACCGCGCCTTGGGCGAGACGATGCGATGCAGCAGCGCACCGTCGTCGGTCATCAGCAGCAGACCGCTGGTGTCGCGGTCCAGCCGCCCCACCGTGGACAGCAGCGGCGAGCGCAGGCGGAAGCGCGGCGGCAGCAGGTCGTAGACGATGCGTCCCGGATCCTTGGTCGAGCAGGTGTAGCCGACCGGCTTGTGCAGCGCCAGGATCAGCCCGGGCGGCGGATCCAGCGCTTCGCCATCGACCCGGATCGCCGCGTGCGGCACTTGGTCGTCGGCATACAGCACCTCGCCCTCGGCATCGGTGATGCGGCCCTCGCGGAACATCAGCGCCACCTGCTTGCGGCTGCCGTAGCCCAGGTTGGCCAGGTGCTTGACCAGTTTCATCGGCGCGCTCCGGCACGGCTGCGCACCGCGTGGATCAGCTTGAAGCCGTCGCGGGTGGCGAGCACCTCGGTCTCCCCGAAGCTGGCGTCGAGCACCGCCTCGTAGGGCAGATGCCGGTTGGCGACCAGGAACAGCCGCCCGCTGGGCGCCAGCGCCTGCGCCGCCACCGCGATGAAGCGCCGGCCGATGTCCGGCCGCTCCATCCGCCCCGGCGCATGGAACGGCGGATTGCTGACGATGACGTCGTACTGCCCCGGCAGTCCGGTGGTCACGTCGTGCCAGTGGAAGCCCAGCGTCGGGCCGGCCGGTGCCTGCGCCAGATTCGCGCGCGCCAGCGCCAGCGCGCGCGCGTCGGCCTCGAACAGGTCCAGCGCGGTCAGTTGCGGGCAGCGCGCCAGCAGTTCGGCCGACAGGTAGCCGTAGCCGGCGCCGAGATCGGCGGCACGGCCGCGCAGATCGGCGGGCAGGTGCTCGGCCAGCAGCGCCGAGGCCGGGTCGATGCGATCCCAGGCGAACACGCCTGGGCGGCTGCGGAAGCGACCGTCGAGAATCGGCCGCACGGCATCCAGCTTCGCCCAGCGCTGCTGCAGCGCGGCGTCGTGGCCGCCCTGCAGCGGCGCGGTCCAGTACACCCGGCAGTGGTGCTTGGTCAGCTTGCCGCCGAGGCCGGCCAATTGCTGCAGGTCGTCCTCGCCGGAGCGCGCGCCCTCGTTGTTGGCCTGGCAGGCCACCACCATGCCGCCCGGCGCGGCCAGCGCCACGGCGCGCGCCAGCAGCGCCCGCGCTTCCTCGCGCTGGCGCGGCGGCAGCACCAGCACCAGCGCGTAGCCGCCTGCGTCGGCGGCGCCGTCCTGCTCCGCACGCACCGTCCAGCCGCCCTGCTGCAGCGCGCTGGCGAACGGCCGGTAGTCCTGCTCGCAGACCAGTTGCGGCGGCTGCGCGTGCTGGCGCAGCGCCCAGCCGTCGCGGGCGCGCAGAAACAGCACCTTGCCGGCAGGCCAGCGCAACACGCCCTGGGCGAACGGCAGGAACAGGGTGTCGAGGGGGGCGTCTTGCGCAGCCGGCATCGGGCGTGAGTCATCGGAACAGGGACGCGCATTCTACCGGCAGTGCGCGGCGACCCCGGTTTTGCGCGAATCCAACGCATCATTGATGTTTCGGCAACATCGCCGCGCCTAGGCTGCAAGGCACCCAATGACCGGAGAGGCAGCATGCGCGCAGTGTTCATCGGCGGCGTCGTCGACAACAGCGAAGTGGACCTGGATGGCAGCCAGCCGCCGTTGCACTACCCGGAGAACACCGGCACCGGCCGTCCGCGCTACCGCCTGCACCAGCGCGGCGCACGCGACGACGGCAGCGTGGTGTATGCCGTCTATGCCGCCCCGGAACTGGGCGACACCGAAGTGGAGCGCGTCTTCAACGAACGCGGCTACGCCCGCCGCTTCGGTGTGGAACCGGCGCCTGTGGAGCACTGACGCCAGGCTTTCGGCTCGGCCAATCAAACATGCAGGAGCGGCGTCGGCCGCGACCGGGCCTCGCCAGGCGTATCCCGGTCGCGGCTGACGCTGCTCCCGCACGCGTCAGCAGAGATGGATTTGCCCTCGTGCTCACTCGCGCGATTTTCGATTGCAGCAAACAAGGCCGGCTTCCAGGAAGCGGCTGCGGTCGTGGTTTTCCCTGTTTTTCGAAGCACGCGGCCGCGCAATGAGATGCGCGCTGCAGCAGCCCTGGGGGCACGCGCCACACCTTCCGCAGTGGTCCTTTGTAGGACCGGCCTAAGCCGCGATCGGGCTTCACCATGAAGCCCACGTCGCAGCCATCAGTCCCGCATCGCGACCATGAACCCCGCGCCGCGACCGAAGCCACCCCCTACGATCGATGCGGAAACACGCGGCTCACCACGCTGCTCACTTCCCCGGCTTCGGCGTCACCCGCCACACCACATTGCCGACGTCGTCGGCGACCAGCAGCGCGCCGGGCTTGTCCACCGCCACGCCGACCGGGCGGCCCTGCGCACGGCCCTCGGCGTCGAGGAAACCGGTCAGCACGTCCTGCGGCTTGCCGCTGGGCTTGCCGTTGGCGAACGGCACGTAGATCACCTTGTAGCCCGACGGCGGGTCGCGGTTCCAGGAGCCGTGCTGGCCGATGAAGGCGCCGCCGCGGTAGGGCTGCGGCAGCAGCGCACCTTCGTAGAAGGCCAGGCCCAGCGAGGCGGTATGCGCGCCCAGCGCGTAGTCCGGCTTGATCGCGCTGGCCACCATCTCCGGGTTCTGCGGCTGCACGCGCTCGTCCACGTGCTGGCCGTAGTAGCTGTAGGGCCAGCCGTAGAAACCGCCCTCGCGCACCGAGGTCAGATAATCCGGCACCAGGTCGCTGCCGATCTCGTCGCGTTCGTTGACCACGGTCCACAGCGTGTCGGTGCCGGGCTGCCAGGCCAGGCCGACCGGATTGCGCAGGCCGCTGGCGAACACGCGGGTGGCGCCGCTGGCGGCGTCCACTTCCAGGATCGCGGCGCGGTTGAGCTCCTGCTCCATGCCGTTCTCGGCGACGTTGCTGTTGGAGCCGACGCCCACGTACAGCTTCTTGCCGTCGCGGCTGGCCAGCAGGCTCTTGGTCCAGTGATGGTTGATGCCGCCGGGCAGGTTGGCGACGAAGCTGGGCGCGGCGGTGATCTGGGTGTCGCCGTCCTTGTACGGGAAGCTGACCAGGGCATCGGCATTGGCGATGTACAGACGGTCGCCGACCAGGGCCATGCCGAACGGCGAATACAGGCCCTTGAGGAACTGCGTGCGCACTTCGGCGACGCCATCGCCGTCGGCGTCGCGCAGCAGGGTGATGCGGTTGGCGCTGGGCACGGCGGCGCCGGCCTTGGCCATCATCGCGCCCTGGATCTTGTCGCGCAGGCCGCTGCTCTCCTTTTCCGGTGCCGGCGGCTCGGCGGTCTCGGCGACCAGCACGTCGCCGTTGGGCAGCACGTACAGCCAGCGCGGATGGTCCAGATCGCGGGCGAAGGCCTGCACCGCCAGGTCGGCGGCCGGCATCGGCGCGGCGCCATCGGCCCAGCGCTTGACCTCGGCGACCTTGACCGTGGGGATCATGCGCTTGACCGGATCGGGCAACACCGGATCCGGCCCCATGCCCTCCTCGATGGAGTGCTTGGCGGTGTCGCCGCAGGCGGCGAGCAGGGCGGCACTGAGCGCACACAACACCCAACGGGCGCGAATCGGCGAAGACATGGCCATGTGTCTTGGATATCCGGGAACACGGGGGGAACGCCGATGATGCACAGCCCCGACGCGAAAAAAGTGAAAGATGCGTCAAGAGGCGTCGCCGCGCGGATCGGTCTCCCAGGGCCGCGCCGGCAACTGGCGCACGCTGCGGATTTCGTCCAGCCACAGGTAGCGGTGCCGGGCCGGATCGTCGAGGTCGTCGATGCGCACCTGTGCATTGCTGCCCTCGTTGCCATCGGCGTCGCGGAACTGCTGGATGCTGGGCCGGACCGACACGGTGCCGAAGCACACGCTGCCGTCGTGCAATTCGATGCGCACATGCGCCTGCCCGGGCAGTTGCAGGATCAACGCTTCCAGCGCCTGGATCTGCGCCTGGTCGGTGTGGATACGCTCGGCAAACTGGGTCATCGGCGGACTCCTGATGGGGAACCGCAGCACCCTAACGCCGGCCGCGTGAGCCGGCGGGCAAGACCGCGCTAACGCTGCCGCGCGAAGCGCACCGCCGAGACCAGCTGCGCCACGCTGTACGGCTTGGCCAGGTGTTCCTGGAAGCCGGACTGCAGCGCGCGCTGGCGATCGTCGGCACGCGCCAGCGCAGTCACCGCGACCGCCGGCAATTCGTCCGCGCCCAGGCCCATGTTCTCGCGCACGGTGCGGATCAGCCCGTAGCCATCCATGCCCGGCATGCCGATGTCGGTGACCATCACGTCGATCGCCGCATGGCCGCCGCCGTCGAGCACCTCCAGCGCCTCGCTGGCCGAGCCCACCGCGACCACCTCCGCGCCCTGCTCCTCGAGCAGGCGCCGCAGGTAGTCGAGCATGTCCGGCTGGTCCTCCACCGCCAACAGGCGCACGCCCTTGAGCGAATACGCCTCGACCACCTGCTCGGCCATCGCGAACGCGCGCACTTCGCGCAGCGGGCGCGAGCCCGGCGCATCGCGGTGCAGCGGCAGGCGCACGGTGAAGACCGAGCCGCAGCCGCGACCTTCGCTGGCCGCGCTGATCTGGCCGCCATGCATTTCCACCAGCTGCTGCACGATCGCCAGGCCCAGGCCGAGGCCGCCGTGCAGGCGTGTCGTAGTGCTGTCGGCCTGGCGGAAGCGCCCGAACAGATGCGGCAGGAATTCCGGCGGAATGCCGTCGCCGGAATCGCGCACCGCCACGCTGACGTGCTCGCCATCGTCGTCGAGCGCGATCGCCAGGGCGATGCGCCCGTGCGCGGGCGTGAACTTGATCGCATTGGACAACAGATTCCAGAACACCTGCTGCAGGCGCGTGGCGTCGCCCAGCACCATGCACGGCTGCGACGGCGCCTGCAGGGTCAGCGCCTGGTCCTTGCCTTCGGCCACCGGCTCCTGCGCGCGCATCGCCTCGCGCACCTGTTCGGCCAGGTCCAGCGCCTCCACTTCCAACTGAACCTTGCCCAGCAGCATGCTGCTGAGATCGAGCATGTCCGAGATCAGCCGCTGCTGCGCGCGCGCGCTGCTGGCGATCACCGACAGGCCCTTGCTGCTCGGGTCGCCCGGCGGCAGCCGCTGCAGCAGCAGGTCGCTCCAGCCGAGGATGGTGGTCAGCGGCGTGCGCAGTTCGTGCGACAGCGTCGCCAGGAACTCGTCCTTCAGCCGCGCCATGCTCTCGGCGGCGTTGCGTGCGCTGCGCTCGGATTCCAGCAGTTGCTCGCGCGCCAGTTCGATGTCGCGACGTTCGGTGACGTCCGGACTGCTGCCGGCCAGGCCGATGAACTGGCCCTCGGCGGAATAGCGCGGCACCGCGGTCATTTCCACCCAGCGCCACTCGCCGTCGTGGCGGCGCGCGCGCACCAGCGCGCGCAGGTTGCGCTGGTCGTGCAGCGCGTTGCGCAGTTCGTAGGCGAACACGCCCACGTCTTCCGGATGCAGCACGTCGCCCCAACCCGGGCGCGCAGCATCGGTGTCCAGATCGATGCCGAAGAATTCGGCATAGGCGGTGTTGGTGAAGCGCAGTTCGCCCTGGGCGTCCAGCACCCACACCGGCATCGGCAGGCCCTCGGCCAGCGCGCTGAAGCGCGCCTCGCTCTCGGCCAGGTCGCGCTCCATCCGCTTGCGCTCGGTGATGTCGAGGAACTGCACGGCGACCTGGCGCAGTTCGGGCGCGCCGACACGGAACGAATCCACTGCCCACCAGCGGTCCAGCGCAGTCGCGAAGTTCTCGAACTTGTCCGGACGGCCTGTCAACGCCACCGCGCCGTAGCGCTGGAACCAGTGCTCCTCGTGGGTCGGCGAGATCTCGCGCATACGCCGCCCGACCACGTCGCGCAGGCCGGTCTCGCGCTCGAAGGCCGGATTGACCTGCAGGAACACGTAATCGACCGCGCGCTCGCCCTCGAACAGCATCTGGATCACGCAGAAGCCGGAATCGATCTTGTCGAAGATCTCGCGGTACTGCAGGTCCGTCGCCTGCGCGAACGAGGAAGCGGTGGAGTCTGGACTGGCATGCATGACGGACTAGCTCTGGAAGCGGCCTACGGCAACGGATGAAGACGGTGCCCGGCATCCGCGGCGCAACGACGATGCGCCAGGAGCTGCAAGGCGTAAACCCCCATCTTGTTAAGCCACTCCGCCGCCGTCAAGCCAGCGCCTGGACTGCGCCTGCCCGAACGCGGTCACCAGAAGAACGCGATCACCAGCACGATGCCCAGCAGCGACAGGCCGATGCCGGCGAGCACCATCCACTGGGTCAGGCGCGCGCTGCGCAAGGCCTGCTCTTCCAGCCAACGCTCGGCTTCCTCGCGCCACGGCGGCGGCGAAGAGGATTCCAGCAACTGCTGCACGCGCGCCGGCCCCAGCTGCCGGCATTGCCGGCGGCATTCTTCGGGAACCACGGATCGCTCGGGTGCGCTGACGACGGACATGACAACGCTCCTGAATTGCTCAGCCGAGCGTGAAACGCGGCGCGTCGCTGGCCAGTTCGTGCTCCACCGCCATCCGCGCCAGGCGCGTGTAGTTGGCGCGCGGGCCAGCACCGCGGCCGACGATCAGGCCCAGGTACTCCAGGCCGGTCCACACCCGCGCCTTCCACTCCACGCCGTCCTCGGCCAGCACCAGGGTCAGCGTGTAGCGGAAGCTCTGCCCCTGCGGGCTGCGGTAGTGGTAGCTGGGCGGGAACTGCACGGCCACGTCCTGCGCCTCGCCGAGCGAGACCAGATAGCGCCGCAGCAGATGGCGCACGTCGTCGCCGGGGTTGAGGCGCAACTGCCGCGCCGCCTCGTCCAGGTTGGCCTGGTGCTCGACGAACGCGGCCGCACCGCTGGCCGGGCTGTGCCCATGCCGCTTGGCCCAGTCGATGAATTGCAGGCGCACATCGCTGCCGGTGTGGGCCTGGTGGAACAACGGCGTCTTCATGCGATCCCCGCATCCTCCGAGTGGCATCCATGCTCGCGCGCGCACCGTGAAGCAGGCGGCGAGGCGATGTGAGCCGTCCGTCATGCCGGGCGGATGAATCCGCGGCCAACGGTCGTCGCCGCACGCCTCGCCGCGATTGCGGGCACGCCGGCACAGGCACACACTGGGCGCACGCCTCCTGGAGATCCGCCATGAAGATCCGCTATGCCTGGACGGTGCTGGCGCTTGCCTGCCTGTGGGCGGGCGGCGCCTCCGCCGAGGTCCGCAACGTCACCGACCCGCAGGCGCCGCGTAGCCTCGTCAGCGACGGCCCGGTGCAGGTCAGCTGGGCCGACCCGTCCACCTTCAGCGAACTGCGGCAGAGCCGCAATCGCTGGGAAGCCGAACGCGGCGACTGGGTACAGGACCTGGCCGCCTACCTGCAGAAGCAGGCCGCCAAGCAACTGCAGCCCGGGCAGCGCCTGGACATCAAGCTGACCGACATCAAGCGCGCCGGCGACTTCGAGCCGTGGCACGGCCCGAACTGGAACGACGTGCGGGTGATGCGCGACCTGTATCCGCCGCGGATCAGCCTCGACTTCACCCTGTACGGCGCCGACGGCCAAGTGATCGCGCAGGGCCAGCCGAAACTGATGGACCCCAGCTATCTGTACAACAGCTCGGTCGGCCTGAGCACCGATCCGCTGCGCTACGAAAAGCGCATGCTCGACGACTGGCTGCGCCGGCAGTTGCGCAAGGACAGCACGGTCGCCGAGCGCTGAGGCCGCACGCGCGGCGCCGACATCGCGCCGGCGCCGTCAGCCAGTGGCTTACGCGTCGAGATAGACGCGCGGCGCGCGCTTGAGGCCGCACAGCAAGCGGTAGGCGCTGGAACTGCAGCGCCCGGCCAGCGCGTCGATGCGCGGCTGTTCGCCCCACAACTGCACCTCGCTGCCGAGCCCGGCCTGCGGGTGGTCGGTCAGGTCCACGGTCAGCATGTCCATCGACACGCGCCCGATCAGTGCGCCGGGCGCGCCGTCGATCAGCACCGGGGTGCCGTTGGGCGCGAACTGCGGATAGCCGTCGGCATAACCGATCGCCACCACGCCGACCCGGGTCGGACGCGCCGCGACGAAGCGCGCGCCGTAGCCGACCGGCTCGCCCGGCGCGATGTCGCGCACGGAAATGATCCTGGACTGCAGAGTCATGACCGGGCGCAGTTCGCCGGGCAGCGCGGCCGCGGCGGCGAACGGGTCTGCGCCGTACAGCATCAGTCCCGGCCGTCCCCAGTCGTTGCGCAGCTCCGGCCAGCCGAGCAGGGCCGGCGAGTTGCACAGGCTGGTCTCGCCGGCCAGGCCGGCGGTGGCCTGACGGAACACCTCCACCTGCTCGCGGGTGCGCGCGCTGTCCAGTTCGTCGGCGCGGGCGAAGTGGCTCATCAGCACCAGCCGCTCGACCTGCGGCAGCGCGCTCAGGCGTGCGTGCGCGGCGCGGAATTCCTCCGGCGCCAGGCCCAGCCGGTGCATGCCGCTGTCCAGCTTCAGCCACAGGCACAGCGGCTGCGGTGCGGCGAAGGCGGCGATCGCCTCCACCTGCCAGGGCGAGGCCACCGCGCACCACAGCCGGTGTTCGGCGACCAGCGGCAGTTCGTCGGCGTCGAAGATGCCTTCCAGCAGCAGGATCGGCGCGGCGATGCCGGCCTGGCGCAATTCCAGCGCCTCCTCGATGCAGGCCACCGCGAAGCCGTCGGCCTCGCCGTCCAGCGCGCGCGCGCAGGCCACCGCGCCGTGCCCGTAGGCATCGGCCTTGACCACCGCCAGCGCCTTGCCGCCGCTCAGCCGGCGGGCCAGGCGGTAGTTGTGGCGCAGCGCGTCGAGATCGATCAATGCACGGGCTGGGCGCACGCGACGGCCTCGGCGACGGACGCGGCGGAACCGCGGGAATAACGGAAGATGTCCAGGCCCTCGCCGCTGATCTGCGGCTGCCGCGAGACCATCAGGTCGGCCAGGTAGCGACCGGAGCCGCAGGCCATGGTCCAGCCCAGCGTGCCGTGGCCGGTATTGAGGAACAGGTTGCGGTAGCCGGTGGCGCCGACCACCGGCGTGCCGTCCGGGGTGGCCGGGCGCAGCCCGGTCCAGAACTCGGCCGCGGCCAGGTCGCCGCCGCGCGGGTACAGGTCGTTGACCACCTTCTCCAGGGTGGCGCGGCGCCGTGCCGGCCGCGACAGGTCGAAACCGGCCAGTTCGGCCATGCCGCCGACGCGGATGCGTTCGTCGAAGCGGGTGATCGCCACCTTGTAGCTCTCGTCGAGGATGGTGGAGGTGGGCGCCAGCGCCGCGTCGCGGATCGGCAGGGTCAGCGAGTAGCCCTTCAGCGGGTACACCGGCAGGCGGATGCCCAGCGGCGCCAGCAGGCCGGGCGAATAGCTGCCCAGCGCGACCACATAGCGGTCGGCCCGCTCGACCCGGCCGCCGATGCGCACGCCATCGATGCGGTCGCCATCGGCCTGCAGCGCCTCGATGGTCTCGCCCTGGCGGAACTGCACGCCGGCCGCGGCGGCCATCGCCGCCAGGCGCTGGGTGAACAGGCGGCAGTCGCCGGTCTGGTCGTTGGGCAGGCGCAGCGCGCCGACCAGGCTGGCCGGCGCGCTGGCCAGGGCCGGCTCGACCCGGGCGATGCCGGCACGGTCCAGCAACTCGTAGGGCACGCCGTACTCGCGCAGCACCTCGATGTCCTTGGCCGCACCGTCCAGTTGCTGCTGGGTGCGGAACAACTGGGTGGTCCCGAGCTGGCGGCCTTCGTAGGCGATGCCGGTCTCGGCACGCAGCTGGTCCAGGCAGTCGCGGCTGTACTCGGACAGGCGCACCATCCGCGCCTTGTTGATGGCGTAGCGCTCGGCGGTGCAGTTGCGCAGCATCTGCGCCAGCCACAGGTACTGCTGCAGATCGGCGGTCGGGGTGATCGCCAGCGGCGCATGGCGCTGGAACAGCCATTTCAGCGCCTTCAGCGGCACCCCGGGCGCCGCCCACGGCGAGGCGTAGCCGGGCGAGACCTGGCCGGCATTGGCATAACTGGTCTCCAGCCCGGCCGCCGGCTGGCGGTCGACCACCGTCACCTCGCAGCCGCTGCGGGCCAGATACCACGCCGTGGCCGTGCCGATCACACCGCTGCCGAGAACCAGAACCCGCATGCGCCTACTCCGTTCGGATCAATTCCCTGGCTGGATGGCGCCAGGGCAGAAGTTCGGTGCAGTATAGGCAGCACAACCCAGGATTTTCCCCTGACTTCTGCCGGCCTGGCAGGCCAAACCCCTGAGACCGCCCCGCATGGCCGCACGCCTTCGCGAACTGGACAAGATCGACCGCAAGATCCTGCGCATCCTGCAGCAGGAAGGGCGCATCTCCTTCACCGAACTGGGCGAGCGGGTGGGCCTGTCCACCACCCCGTGCACCGAGCGGGTGCGCCGGCTGGAACGCGACGGCGCCATCACCGGCTACTACGCGCGGCTGGACCCGCATTACCTCAAGGCCAGCCTGCTGGTGTTCGTGGAGATCAGCCTGGCCTACAAGTCCGGCGACATCTTCGAGGAGTTCCGCCGCGCCGCGCTGAAGCTGCCCAACGTGCTCGAATGCCACCTGGTCTCGGGCGACTTCGATTACCTGCTCAAGGCGCGGATCAGCGAGATGGCGTCCTACCGCAAGCTGCTGGGCAGCACCCTGCTGACCCTGCCGCACGTGCGCGAGTCCAAGAGCTACATCGTGATGGAAGAAGTGAAGGAAACGCTCAGCCTGCCGATCGCCGACTGAGCGTTCCACGCGAGGGGCGGGTCAGGAGACCAGCAGCTTCTCCAGGTCGTCGCGCGAGGAATTGGCGTGGTTCTTGGCCAGTTCGGCCACCACCCGCTTCTGGACCTCCTTGTGCAGCAGCGGCCGCAACTGCCCCAGCGTGTGCGGGTCGGCGACCAGCATCAGGTGCTCGACATCGCCGCGCAACGCGTCTTGGTACAGGCGCTCGGCGATCTGACGCACGAACCCGGCTTCATCCATGGTCATCGGCCGGTCGCCGTCCTCCACGCCCTCGATCGGCGCCGGGTTCAGCACTTCGGTCTGCTCCAGCAGCGCGGTCTCGCCGGCCAGATTGACCCGGAACAGGCGCGCGCTGGTGCGGTCGGCGACGACGATCAGGGTGTTGTCGGGAAGCTTGCTCATCGGTTCTCCTGCGAAAACATGGCGCCGCGGCAGTCGCGGCCGGTTCGCCAGTCTAGGAACCGATTTGTGAGGATGGCGGCCACGCGGCGTTCGCCGCGCGTTCGCCGCCGGGGCGCAGGCGCTCAGTCCTGGATGCGGACCCCGTCGCCGCTGGGCACGGTGTCGTAGTAACGGCCGGTGCGGGTATCCAGCGCGCGGTTCGGCCCCACCTGCATCGCCCCGGGCACCAGCTGGCCGCGGCGGTCGTAGAGGCGGACCGGGCGGCGTGCGGACGGGTCGGCGAGCGCGGCGGCCGGTACCGCCGGACTGGCCGGGCGCGTGTGCCGGGCCTTTCCTTGCGGCCGGTCGTCCAGGCTGGAGGGCACCGGCGCGGCCTTGGGAGCGGTCGTCGAGGCCGGCGGACGCTCGTCGAGACGGCTGGCCACCGAGGGCGCCGGCGGCGGCGCGGACTGCAGGGTGTTGGCGTCGCGATTGCCGGCCGGCGCGCCGGGGACCGGCTGGAGACTCTGCGCGGCGGCGAGCGCCGGCAGGAGCAGGGCGATGGCAACGCAGGGCAGCAGGCGCTTCACGGTGGCTCCATCGACGGGCCGCAAGAGAGCGTTCCACGCTAGCGCATCGCCGACTCGGCGTCGACGCGGCGCGGCGCGCTTGATCCACCCCGTACAGCCCTCATGTTGTTTTCCCCTCCTCCAGCCACGGGCCCCGCCATGAGCCGATTCGACCTCACGCCTCCTACCGCTGCCGAGCGCGAGCAGTTGATCGGCGGACTGAACGCGGAGGAACGCCGGGTGCTGCTGCAGCACGGCACCGAAGCGCCGTTCTGCGGCGTATTCCTGGACAACAAGCTGGAGGGCGTCTACACCTGCCGGATGTGCGGGCTGCCGCTGTTCCGCTCCAGCGCCAAGTTCGATTCCGGGACCGGCTGGCCGAGCTTCTTCGCGCCCTACCACCCCGACCACGTGCGCGAACTACGCGACACCAGCCACGGCATGATCCGCACCGAGATCGTCTGCGCCCGCTGCGACAGCCATCTCGGCCATGTGTTTCCGGACGGCCCGCCGCCGAGCGGCGAGCGCCACTGCCTGAATTCGGTCTCGCTGCAGTTCACCGAACAGGGCCAGGCGCTGCCCAACCCGCTGCACCGCGGCGGCGGCGAGACCGAACCGGCCTGATTCCGGCGCAGCCGCGCCGCCACAGGGAGACCACCGGTATGCGTCGAACTCCGTTGCTTCCCCTTTTGCTCCTGCCACTGGCCCTGGCCGCCTGCCAGCGCAGCCCCACCCCGCCCGCGCAGGCCGCCCCCGCGGCGGCGGTCTCACCGGCCGCCGCGCCCGGCCTGCAGGCCGATGCCCTGCCCATGCAGTGGCGCTGCGGCGAGGAACTGGTGCAGGCGGCCGCCGATCCGGCGCGCGAGCGCCTGGCCCTGCAGGTGCGCGGCACCCGCCTGGACATGCAGCGCACCGATGCCGGCGGCGCCACCGGCGCGCGCTACACCGACGCCCTGGGCAATACCTTCTGGCAGTCGCAGCCGGACCAGGCCACACTGACCCTGGCCGGCCTGGGCGAGACCCTCAAATGCGTCCGCCACGACAGCGGCATGACCGGCTGAACACCGGAGCTGGCGCGGCCGCCGCCAAAAACCCGGCACAGTTCACACCTTCAGAATGGCGCGGCGGGGCCGACATCTAGAGCGTCCCCGCTCCGGCCCGCAGGCTGCCCCGCCATGCTCATCATCGTTGGCTTCATCGTCGTCATCATCAGCGTGGTCGGCGGCTACGTGCTGTCGCACGGCAAACTCGGCGCGCTGTGGCAGCCCTACGAGCTGATGATCATCGGTGGCGCGGCGCTGGGCGCGTTCCTGGTCAGCACCCCGGGCAAGATCGTCAAGGCGACGCTCTCCGGCGTGCTGGGCGTGTTCAAGGGCCCGCAGTACAAGGCCGACGACTACCGCAGCACCCTCACCCTGATCTACGAACTGCTGAACAAGGCGCGCCGCGACGGCTTCATGGCCCTGGAAGACCACGTCGAGCGCCCGGCCGACAGCGCGATCTTCGGCAACTACCCGAAGGTGCTGGCCGACCACCACCTGCTCGACTTCATCACCGACTGCCTGCGCCTGATGATCGGCAGCAACATCGAGCCGCACGAACTGGAACCGCTGCTGGAGCTGGAGCTGGAGAAGCACCACCACGAGGCGATGGCGCCGGCGCATGCGCTGAGCAAGGTGTCCGACGGCCTGCCCGGTTTCGGCATCGTCGCCGCGGTGTTGGGCATCGTCATCACCATGGGCTCGATCGGCGGCCCGATCGAGGAGATCGGCCACCACGTCGGCGCGGCGCTGGTCGGCACCTTCCTCGGCATCCTGCTGGCCTACGGCTTCGTCGCGCCGCTGTCGGCGGCGATGGAAGCGCGCGCCGAGCAGGACAGCCGCATCTTCGAATCGGTGAAGACCGCGCTGCTGGCCTGCCTGCGCGGCTACAACCCGAAGATCGCCCTCGAATTCGCGCGCAAGACCCTGCCGACCGACGTGCGGCCGAGCTTCGCCGACTTCGAATCGCATCTGAAGACGATCAAGTAACGCGGTCATGGCCGAGACCAAATCCACCGTCGTCATCCGCCGGGTCAAGAAGGTCCAGGGCGGCGGCCACCACGGCGGCGCGTGGAAGGTGGCCTATGCCGACTTCGTGACCGCGATGATGGCGTTCTTCCTGGTGCTGTGGCTGGTGGCGGCCACCACCAAGGAACAGCGCGCGGCGATCGCCGAATACTTCCGCAATCCCAGCCCGCTGGCCGGCAAGAGCCCGGCGCCGAGCCCCGGCATGGCCGGCCCCGGCGGCGCCAGCACCTCGATGATCAAGCTCGGCGGCGCCGGCGAGATGCAGCGCGGCAACAACAAGGATCCGTTCGGCAGCAAGAGCCTGAAGGGCGACGACAGCAAGACCACGCAGCGCGAGAAGGAGAAGCAACGCCTGGAAACGCTGATGCAGGAGCTGAAGGAAGCCATCGACAAGAGCCAGGCGCTGGAACCGTTCAAGGACCAGCTGCTGCTGGACCTGACCCCGGACGGTCTGCGCATCCAGATCGTGGACAAGGAAAACCGGCCGATGTTCGACCTCGGCAGCGCGGTGCTCAAGCCCTACACCCGCGGCATCCTCCACGAGCTGTCCGGCTTCATCAACCAGGTGCCCAACCACATCAGCATCACCGGCCACACCGACGTCACCCAGTACAGCGGCAAGAACGGCTACAGCAACTGGGAGCTGAGCGCGGACCGCGCCAACGCCGCGCGCCGCGAACTGGTCGCCGGCGGCATGGGCGAGGACAAGGTCTCGCGCGTGGTCGGGCTGTCCTCCTCGGTGCTGTTCGACAAGCAGGTGCCGAACAATCCGATCAACCGCCGCATCAGCATCGTGGTGATGACCAAGGATGCCGAGGACGCCGCCACCGCCGACGGCGACCACAGCGTCGCCCTGGGCACGGTGCAACCCGACGCCGACACCAAGGTGCCGGACCTGAGCGCCACGGCAGGGGACGCGGCCGCCGCGCCGGCCGCCGGCAAGGGCGCGCCCGCGGCGGCGCCTGCCGCCAGCAACGGCGCTGCCCCGACGGCGCCGGCCGCGACGCCGGGCAAGGCCTCGGTGCAGATCGCCGAGCCGCGCACGACCTCGCCGGAGGCCGCGGCCGCGGCCGCGCGCGATGCCTTGCGCAGCATCAACGGCAGCGCACCGGTGGCGAGCACCGCCGCCCCCGGCGGGACCCCGGCAGCGACCAACACGCGCTGACCGCGGCGCCACCGCGCGCGCCGCCAGCGGCCGCGCAGGCGCGGGCGACGACCGCGCCGCACCGGCCCGGCGGGACCGCACACGGCGCGGCGCTTACAATGGCCGCCACTTCGCCAACGAGACCGCCGTGTCCAAGCAATCCAAAGCCAAGCGCGACAAGCGCAAGAAGCAGCAGTCGCCGCGCCCCTTCGCCCGCCTGGGCCGCGAGCAGCCCATCGCCAACCACGCCGTGCTGCAGAACGAGAGCGGCCGCGTGCTGGCCGCGATCGGCCTGCAGGGTCGCCAGTGGTTGCTGTCGGTCGGTGGCCAGACCATGGGCAATGCCGACAATCCGGTGCCGATGCTGGCGATGCTCAAGCACCTGGCCAACCTGCAGGAGCAGGAAGGCAACACCATCACCCTGGACTACTCCACGCAGCTGCAGCAGATGATCGACGCACTGGCGGCCGAGGCCGGCCAGACCCCGACCGAGTACCTGGACGCGCTGGTTGCCGAGTTCGCCGCGGGCGATGGCGCGGCAGAGGATGCGGACGAGGACGGGGCCGACGCGGACGCCGAGAAGACGACGAGCGATACCGACCCGGTGGAGGCCGACGGCAGCGCGGCGACCGACGCCGTGGCGGATGCCGACGGCACGCACAAGCCGGCCTGACCTGGCGCGTGGCGGTCTACATCGACGATGCGGTGCATCCCTGGCGCGGCCAGCGCTGGGGCCACCTGCTCGCCGACACGCTGGACGAACTGCACGCCATGGCGGCGCGGCTGGGCATTCCCCGCCGCGCCTTCCAGAACAAGCTCAGCGGCGCGCACTACGACGTGCCCGCCGCCCTGCGCGACGACGCGATCCGCCTGGGCGCGGTGCCGGTCTCGCGCCACAGCGACCGCGAGCTGTTGAAAGCATTGATCCGCAATGCACGTGCGCAGGCGCGCGGCGAGGCGCGGTGAACGGTGGCGCCATGTCCGCCTAGAACGGATCGCTGCCCGGGCGCAGTTCGATGTCCAGCAGCGCCGCCAGGCGCCGCATGTCCTCGTCGTCGCGGCTGAGCGCCATCCACCCGGCGTACGCATCGCCCTCGGTGTCCCAGCACCAGAGGGTATAGCCGTGTTCGCGCAGGCGGTCGTAGGCGACGTTCAGCAGCGCCGGCACGTCATGACTGTCGAGGAAGTCCTCGTCGTCCACGTCGCCGCCCCAATCGATGCGCAGGTTCCAGCGCGTCGCCAGTTCGTCGATCGCGCCGATCAGCGACTCGGTGTCCTTCCAGTCCACGTAGAAGCCGGCACTCCAGTCGATGGCATCCTTCAGCGTCCACAACCAGCCGTCGTCCTCTTCGCCCTCGTGCTCGGCGCGCGCTTCGCGGAACGCGTTGAACTGACGCAACGCACTTTCCTCGTCGCCGGGATTGATCAGCAGCAGCAGGTTCCAGATCAGCCCTTGCTGGGTGTCCGGATCGTCGTCGAGCTCGTCGTGCAGATCGTCGGGATCGTCGTAATCGGTGCTGTTGTCGGGCATGGCGTGAGCCGGCGGATGGAAGGGAAGGTGCAAGTGTGCCGTGCCCGCCGCGGCGACGGAAGCGCACGGAACTCGGCAACGGCGCCGCAGGCGTTTATCCTTCGCAGCCCGGAAGACGGCGCTGTCCGCCGCCACGCGAAGCCACCACGATGTCCGACACGCCCCCCGACCGCCTGGCGGTCAGTCCGCAGAGCCCCTTCCACGATGCCGAGACGCTGTCGCGCGGCGTCGGCATCCGCTTCAACGGCGTGGAGCGCGACAACGTCGAGGAGTACTCGATCAGCGAAGGCTGGATCCGCGTCCAGGTCGGCAAGGCGCGCGACCGCCGCGGCAACCCGATGACCATGAAGGTCAAGGGCACGGTCGAAGCCTTCTGGCTCGACGCCAAGTAATCGCGACCGCCGGCAGGCGCCGCGCCTGCCGGCATGTTGCTGCGACGCACGGCCGCACGCCGCGGCCCAGGCTACCGCCTCAGGGCTTGAGCCGATAGCCGCTGCGGAAGATCGCCCATACCACGCCCAGGCACAGCGCCAGGAACGCCAGGGTCATGCCCAGGCTGACCGCGATGTGCACGTCGGCCTTGCCGTAGAACGCCCAGCGGAAGCCGCTGACCAGGTACACCACCGGGTTGAACAGGCTGATCTTCTGCCACAGCGGCGGCAGCATGTTGATCGAGTAGAAACTGCCGCCGAGGAAGGTCAGCGGCGTGATCACCATCAGCGGGATCACCTGCAGCTTCTCGAAGCCGTCGGCCCACACGCCGATGATGAAGCCGAACAGGCTGAAGGTCAGCGCGGTCAGCACCAGGAAGCCGAACATCCACAGCGGATGCGCGATCTCGTACGGCACGAAGGCGCGTGCGGTGAGCAGGATCAGCAGGCCCAGCAGCACCGACTTGCTGGCCGCCGCGCCGACGTAGCCGATCACCACCTCCCACCACGCCACCGGCGCCGACAGCACCTCGTAGATGGTGCCGGCCCAGCGCGGCATGTAGATGCCGAAGGAGGCGTTGGAGATGCTTTCGCTGAGCAGCGACAGCATCACCAGCCCGGGGATGATGTAGGCGCCATAGCTGATGCCGTCGATGGCGCCCATGCGCGAACCGATCGCCGCGCCGAACACCACGAAGTACAGCGAGGTCGACAGCACCGGCGAGGCGATGGACTGAGTCAGCGTGCGGAAGGTGCGCGCCATCTCGAAGCGGTAGATCGCGGCGATCGCGTGCAGGTTCATGCGCGCACCTCCGCCGCGGCCGACGCCGGCCGCACCAGGTTGACGAAGATCTCCTCCAGCGAACTCTCGCTGGACTGCAGATCCTTGATCTCCACGCCCTGCGCCTCCAGTTGCCGCAGCAGCGGGCCGATGCCGGTCTGCGCGGCCTGCGCGTCGTAGGTGTAGGTCAGTGTCGTGCCGTCGGCGGACAGCTCCAATGGCTGCGCCGCCAGCGCCGGCGGCAACGCGTGCAGCGGTGCCTGCAGGGTCAGCGCCAGTTGCTTCTTGCCGAGCTTGCGCATCAGCGTGCGCTTGTCCTCCACCAGCACCAGTTCGCCTCGATTGACCACGCCCACGCGGTCGGCCATGTCCTCGGCTTCCTCGATGTAGTGCGTGGTCAGGATGATGGTGGTGCCCTGCTCGCGCAGGCGCCGCACCATCTGCCACATGTCGTGGCGCAGCTCCACGTCGACCCCGGCGGTGGGTTCGTCCAGGAACAGGATGGACGGCTCGTGCGCCAGCGCCTTGGCGATCAGCACGCGCCGCTTCATGCCGCCGGACAGGGTGGAGATGCGGCTGCCGCGCTTGTCCCACAGCGACAGCTCGCGCAGCACCCGCTCCAGGTGCGCATCGTCGCGCGGCTTGCCGAACAGGCCGCGGCTGAAGCGCACCGTCGCCCACACCGTCTCGAACGCATCGGTGGCCAGTTCCTGCGGCACCAGGCCGATCTTGCCGCGCGCGGCGCGGTAGTCGCGCACGATGTCGTGGCCGTCGGCCAGCACCCGGCCGCTGCTGGGATTGACCAGCCCGCAGATGATGCTGATCAGCGTGGTCTTGCCGGCACCGTTGGGGCCGAGCAGGGCGAAGATCTCGCCGCGATGGATCTCCAGATCGATGCCCTTCAGTGCCTGGAAACCCCCGGCGTAGGTCTTGGTCAGGTGTTGTACGGAAATGATCGGCGACACGGGAACTCCCTGGGCGCGCGGCGGCTGCGGAAACGGCCCCCAGGGTAGAAGCCGGCTCGTGATGGATAAATCCCGATCCGGCGGAAGCACTCTCCCGGATGCGGGACAGTGCGCCAGCGAGGTATCCGCAAACGCCGGGCGACGCCGTCGTCGCGCCGTGGACTAGCGCTCGCCGGTCTTGAGCCGGCTGGCAGGCGCCCGCGCTGCGCGCGGCCACGGCAGCACGCGCCAGCCGAAGTTGACCCCGGCCGCCGCCAGCAGGATCAGCAGCGCCCCGAGTACCTGCGTCCACGCCAGCGACTGCCCGAAGGCGATGCGATCGACCGCGATCGCCACCACCGGATAGATGAACGACAGCGCCCCGATCATTGCTGTTGGCAGTTTCTGGATGGCGCCGTACAGCAGCACGTACATCACCCCGGTGTTGACCACGCCAAGCACGACCAGATCCAGCCATTGGCCGGGACGGCTGGGCAAGGCATCGAAGCGCACGAACGGCGCCAGCAACACGATGCCGATGCCCAGTTGCAGCAGCGCGAGCAGATGCGGCGGCGTGCCTTTCAGGTGCTTGGTGACGATCGACGACACCGCGTACAGAAACGCGGCACCGAGCGCCAGGGCGACGCCCTGCAGGTACTCGCCCGGCACGGCGAGCACCGCAGGCGCGATGCGCACCACGCCCACCAGGCCGACGAACGCCACCGCCAGCCACCCCACGGTCGAGGCGCTGATGCGCTCGCGGAACACGAGCGCGCCGAGCCCGACCAGCATGAACGGCTGCGTGTTGTAGACGGCGGTGGCCATCGAAATCGACGCGCGGCCGTAGGCGGCGAACAGCAGCAGCCAGTTGCCCACGATCGCGATCCCGCCGAGCAGCACCAGCGCCAGCATCCGCGGCGAGAACGCCTTGCGCCGCAACAGGCCCAGCGCCGCGCAGACGATGAGCAGCGTGGCCGCGCCGAACAGGCAGCGGAAGAACACCACGTTGAACGGCGACTGCCCCGACGACACCACCAGCCAGCCGATCGTGCCGGACATGAGCATGGCCACGACCATCTCGGCCGCACCACGGCGAATCTCGTTCGAGGCCATTCCGGTTCCTTTCAATGCTGCGAACAGCCGTCATTGTAGAAATCGCAATTCCGCGAAAATATGCTTAAACTTAGGTCAACTACGGAATTTACCTAAAAAAGGAAGGCTACTATGCAAACCTGCCTTTCCCCTCCCGCCATCGCCCCACTCGACGCGATCGACCGCGCCATCCTCGCCGCCCTGGCGCAGGACGCGCGCATGGCGACCAGCGAACTGGCCCGGCAGATCGGCCTGTCGGCCCCGGCGACCGCCGACCGCGTGCGCCGGCTACAGCACCAGGGCGTGATCGCCGGATTCACGGTCGAGCTCGATCCGCGCGCGCTGGGCTACACCTTGCAGGCGATCGTGCGGGTCAAACCGCTGCCGGGGCAGTTGCACCTGGTGGAGGAACTGCTGCAGCGCATCCCGGAATTCGTCGAGTGCGACAAGGTGACCGGCGAGGACTGCTTCATCTGCCGGCTGTACCTGCGCAACATCGAGCACCTGGACAGCATCCTGGCAAAAGTCACCGATCGCGCCGAAACCAACTCCGCCATCGTGAAGTCGACCCCGGTGCCGCGACGGCTGCCGCCGCTGGCCGAGGACGCCTAGCGCGATGCGCTAGCCACGCGGCTTGCAACAGACCACACAGCGCCAGGGGCGCAGGCCGGCGTGCGCCCCTGGCGGGCAGAAAGCGACGAGCAGTGAACCGGCGCGCGCCGAAAGTGGCATCGCGGCGAGCCCAAAACGACGCCAGGAAGCCGCTTTCACGAATCCCCATTCCCGACTCCCCATTCCCGGCCGTCGATCAACTCTTGCGCCGCGCCTCCAGCAGATCCAGGTTGCGGATCAGCCGCCGCGCGATCTCGTCGGAGATCTTGCGCTGGCGGGTCAGCTTGAACAGTTCCTGGCGTTCGGCCTGCAGGCCGGCGTGCCGCAGCTGGCGCAGCACCGCGTCCAGGCGCCGCGCCTCCTCCGGATCGCTCTCCATCGCCTCGCCATGGTCGAGATGGCGCTGGTACAGCGCGCTGACCCGGTTGGCGGCCTCGTTGTAGAGATCGGCGTGCTCGCTGTCCTGCACCAGCCGCTGGCGCAGCTTCTCCACCGCCGCCAGCGCCGCGCGCGAGGACTCGCGGCGGGCCAGGTCTTCCTCCAGGCGATCGGTCGGCTCTTCCGGCAACTCCAGGCCGCGCAGCAGCCGCGGCAGGCCGATGCTGGCGACCAGCAGCGAAGTGACGATCACCGCGCTGGCCAGGAAGATCGCCAGGTCGCGCGCCGGGAACGCGGCGCCGCCGGGCAGGGCCAGCGGCAGGGTCAGCACGCCGGCCAGGGTGATCGCGCCGCGCACGCCGGCCAGCGAGGTCGCCACCACGATCCGCCACGGCGGGCTCTGCCGGTCCTCGCCGCGACGGCGCGCCTTGAGCAGGGTCCAGCGCAGCGACAGCCACACCCACAGGAAGCGCAGCAACAGCAGGCCGACGTAGATCGCCAGCGCGTAGGCGGGCAGCCACCACGGGTCCAGGTGTCCGGCTTCGTCCATGTTGTGCATGGCGCCCTGCACGATGCCCGGCAACTGCTCGCCGAGCAGCACGAACATGATGCCGTTGAGGGTGAACTGGACCATGTCCCACACCGCCGAGCGCTGCACGCGCATGCTGCCCGGGGCGCGGCCGCTCAGTTCCACGTAGCTCATGGCGATGCCGGCGGCGACCGCGGCGAGGATGCCCGAGGCGTTGATCGCCTCGGCCAGCAGGTAGGCGGCGAACGGCAGCAGCAGGTTGACCAGGATCGCCGCGCCCGGCTCCTCGCCGACCTGGCGCCACACCCAGCGCTGCGCCAGGCTGGTGCCGACCACCACCGCGATGCCGGCGGCCACGCCGACCAGCGCCACCCACAGGAAGGTCAGCGAGGCATCGGCCAGCGAGAACGTGCCGGTGATCGCCGCAGCCACCGCGAACTGGAAGCAGACCAGGCCGGAGGCGTCGTTGAGCAGCGACTCGCCTTCCAGGATGTGCATCAGCCGCTTGGGGATCGGCGCGCGCGCGGCGATCGAGGACACCGCGATCGGATCGGTCGGCGACACCACCGCGGCCAGCGCGAACGCCACCGCCAGCGGCATGGTCGGGATCATCCAGTGGATCAGGAAGCCGGCGCCGATCACGGTGAACACCACCAGGCCCAGCGCCAGCTCCAGGATCACGCCCTTGTCGCGGAACAGGCCCTGCTTGGGGATGCGCCAGCCGTCCAGGAACAGCAGCGGCGGCAGGAACAGCAGGAAGAACAGCTCCGGCTCCAGCGCATAACCCTTCTTGAACACGCCGGCGATGATCGCGCCCAGGCCGATCTGCACCAGCGGCAACGGCAGCGAAAACGGCAGTACGCGCACCAGGTAGCCGCTGGCCACCACGGCCAGCAACATCGCCAAGACCACTTCGATCGAATGCATGCTCGTCCGGACGGCGGCGCCACGCCGGCGGCGCCGCCCATGAATGGGGGAGCCTGCAAGCAAAGCGCACCGCGGCGGCGATGTCCAGTGGGGCGGGCGGCGCGGTGTCCGGCCGTACTGCCGGGTCGGCAGGCGGCGCCGCGGACACAATCGCACCGACGCGGGGCTTCACCCTGATCGAGCCACTGCCGCCCGTCTCAAGATGCCGGTCCGTCCGGGCTCCGACGGCGGCCATGCCGGTGCGGTCGCGCCGGTCCCGGCATGCGTGCCGCCGTCCCACCACGCCGCCCTCAGCGCGAGGCGGACACGTACTCCACGAAGATATGTCCGTTCACCCGCGCCACCGGGTCGTAGCCGGTGCACCAATAGGAATAGCCCACGTGCGGCCGGTCCGGACCATTGCCCTGCGCACCTGCGGGGACGTCGTCCATGTCGACCATCAGCGTCCAGTGTCGCGCCCGCGCGCCCTGCCCCGTGGTGACCTCGTAGCGCCACTCCACCGGCGTGGAGGGACCGGTGTCGCCGACGGCGGTCCTGGTCACCGAAAACTGGCTGAGCGACAACGTCAGGCCGGTCGCCGCCGACAACCGTGCGATGGCGCGCGCCTTCGGCGTACCCTCCTTGTTGCGCATCCGTGCCGCACTCTGGGTCAGCGGCGGGGTGTCCTGCAGATCTTCATCGTGGGCCGATAGCTGATAATTGTTGCGACTGCCGCGCAGTGCGACCATCGTCCTTTCTCCTGGTTAGGCTGCACCGCGCCCATCGCGGTACAACCGCAGCGTCGGCGGACGCTCACGCCACGGCCATCGGACCAGGACTGATTCCACGGGCGATGCATGCCTCTGCGTCGCCACGCGCGGACGACCGGGCGCCGCGGGACGCATCGTGACCCGACACGCCCCCGCGGGGGCGTCCAGGCGTGTCCCGAGGAGGCTACTATCCGGCGGCAGAGCCGGTGGCGGACACCGGCGCCTTTTCGCCGGAGACCGCATGCTCACCATCCAGGAACTCAACCGCTTCATCGACGAACACGCGGCCGAAGGCAGCATTCCGCGAATCTGGGAGCTGATCGGCGAGCACTTCGTGCAGGCCCAGGCCGGCCTGCCGGCCGAGCACGCGATGGAGCGGCGCGAGCTGTCCTTCCACGATCACGTGCGGCTGCTGGGCTACCTGTGCCTGCTGCTGGAGGGCGTGCCGGGCGATCTGGTGGAGATCGGGGTGTGGAAGGGCAAGTCGCTGGTGCTGATGAACGAGGTGTCTGGCCGCCAGCGCCGGGTGATCGGCATGGATCCGTTCGCGCTGCCGAATCAGTTCGAGGAGTTCAACCACTATCGGCAGCAGTTGCTGCCCAATGCGCGCTTCATCCGCGGCTATTCCGAATTCTGCGCCGAACATTTCTACGCCATGGAGCCGAAGGTGGCGCTGTTGCACATCGACGGTGGCCACACCGGGCGCAACGTGCTGCTGGATTTCCTGCTGTACGGGCCGAGCGTGGTGTCCGGCGGGTTCGTGGTGTTCGACGACTACGGCGACTGGGAATACTCGCCGGAGGTCGGTCCCGCGGTGGACCTGCTGCGCGCCGCCGGCTACTTCGGCGACTTCCATGTGCTCGGCTGCGCCCACGGCTTCGAGAACAGCTACGTGCTGCAGCGCCGCTGAGCCGGCTCGCCTTGGCCCTCCAGCGCGTGCCGGCAGCGCAAAGCGGCGTTCCGAGAACGGCATCGCCGGGATGATCCCGGCCAACCAACAGGACAAACATTTCCGACACACCGATCATCGATCCTGGACCCTGAGCCCGACAGCCACTCAGGGTGCGGACGTCGCGGCGCGTCCGAAGCTGCAGCCGCGCTCAACCATAACGGCATGGCAGATATCATGCCGCCAATTCATCGCCGAAGCGGCCACCCATGAAAAATACAACCGCCAAATGGCGAAACCATGCATATCTGGCGAGCATCATCGACAGCATCGATTCGATCGCGGCTGGACGGCCGATCATTCGCGACGCTGATCTTTCCGGCATCAGCATCGGCCCATCTGCCATCCTGGAGCAGTTAAAAGCCGCAAATCTCTTCGAATCGAGGATCAGCAACACCGATCTGTCTTACTCGAAAATATCGGGAAGTGCGAACGATAGTTCCTTCATTAATGTCAGCTTCGAAAGTGCCAGCTTGAACGGAGCCCTTTTGTGCAGATCGGAAATAAAAAACTGCAACTTTTCAAGAAGCAAGCTTGTGATCAACATGGATGATGCGATCTGCGAAAAAACCGATTTCGTCAAAGCCAGGTTTTCCGGTGGATCTTGCGGAGTGGAGTACGGCGGCCGCCGGGTAAAATTCATGGACTGCGATTTTACCGGCGCTGTCTTTGACAGAGTCGAATTCAGAGCATCGACATTCATCAACTGCATCTTTGCCGATGCGAAATTCAAGAAATGCGACTTGCGTGGCGCCAGGTTTGAGGCTGGCGTTCTGCCATTGGCAGCCCAGTTTGAGGATATGGACATCCCTTCTCAGTGTCGGTGATCTCATCGGCGCAGGCCGACGATGAGGCCTGCCTGCACTCGTATAGACCGTTCGCCGGAGCGCTGCCCGGCCTTGCGGCTGTACCAAAGCGCGACAGGGCGCTCGCCTGAGCCGCCCTGGATGCGAGCGACGGTACCCGCCAGCCCCCTGTTCATCATTATCTGGATGGCGTGATGCAACCGCGCCGGCGCAGGCCGCGTAAAGACAGGTGCACGGCCGACTGGCCGCGCATCCCTTTCAAGGAGCAAGCCCATGAAGATCCACTTGCTGTCCCTGGCCCTCGCCGGCCTCGTCTCCCTGCCCGCCATGGCCGCCCCCAGCCAGGCCGCGATGCACGACCACGCCGCGATGAGCGAAGCCAAGCCGAATCCGATGGTCGGCGGCGCGCCGATGTACGCCACCAAGGACATCATCGACAACGCGGTCAACTCCAAGGATCACACCACCCTGGTCGCCGCGGTCAAGGCTGCCGGTCTGGTGGACACGTTGAAGGGCGCCGGCCCGTTCACGGTGTTCGCGCCGACCAATGCCGCCTTCGCCGCGCTGCCGGCCGGCACGGTGGACACCCTGCTCAAGCCGGAGAACAAGGAAAAGCTGACCCAGGTACTGACCTACCACGTGGTCCCGGGCAAGCTCGACGCGGCGGCATTGCTGGCGCAGATCAAGGCCGGCGGCGGCAGTGCCAAGCTGACCACCGTGCAGGGCGAAACGCTGATCGCCAAGGCCCGCGGCGGCAAGGTCACCCTCACTGACAGCAAGGGCAATACCGCGCACGTCACCACCGCCGACGTGATGCAGAGCAACGGCGTGATCCATGTGGTGGACAAGGTTTTGATGCCGTAAGCACGCGTCGGGGGGTGCATTGGCATCGCGGGGGCGGCTACGGCCGTCCCCGTTTTGCACGCCCATTCAGCCAACGGCGATCGCTCGCCACGCCGACAACGACCGGACCACGCGCACGAACCCTCAGTCGCCAGCACCGCCTGCGTGCAGCATCGGCACCTGCTCCGCCAATGCGCGCAAGTCGCGCACGAAGCCGTGATAGGCGGCCTCGCCTGCCTCGCCGCCACGCTGGCGCAGCACCCACGACGGATGCACGGTGGCCAGCGCGCGGGTGCCGTCGTCCAGCATCTGCCATTGCCCGCGCTGGGCCATCAGCTTGAAGCCGCTGCCCAGCACCGCGTGCGCCGCGGTCGCGCCCAGGCACAGCACGATGCGCGGGCGCACCCGCGCCAGTTCGCCGGCCAGCCACATCCGGCAGGCCTCGACATGGGCGCGCTCGGGATTGCGGTGCAGCCGCGCCTTGCCGCGCTGCTCGAAACGAAAATGCTTGACCGCGTTGGTGACGTACAGGCCTGCACGTTCGACGCCCAGTTCCTGCAGCGCGCGATCGAACAGGCGCCCGGCCGGGCCGACGAAGGGACGCCCGCTCAGGTCCTCCTCGTCGCCGGGCTGCTCGCCCACCACCATCACCGCGGCATCCTGCGGACCTTCGCCGAACACGGTCTGGGTCGCCGGCTGCCACAGCGGACAGCGGCGGCAGTCGCGCGCCGCCGCGCGCAGCGCGTCGAGGCTGTCGTCGGCGGCCACCACCGGCGCCGGTGCCGGCGCGGGAATGCGCCGCCGCACCGGCTCGGGCGCGCGCTCGGCCATCTCGCGCACGCGCTGCCCGGCGTCGCGGATCAGCGTGGGCAGCAGTTGCGCTTCCGGCAGATGCTTCCAGTATTTCTGCGGCATCTCCTGGCGCATCATCGTTGGGTTGAGCCGCGCCGGGTTGAAGATGTTGGCGTAGTAGGTGCGCCACAGCGTGTCCTGCGCATCGTCGGCCGGCGCATCGGCGCGCTGGGCGCCGGCGCCGAACTGCAGCGTCTCGCCGTCCCAGCGCACGCTGCGGTACGGGGTGAGGATCGCCCAGCGCATGCCGGCGAAGCGCCGCGCGAAGAACGGCGCCACCCGATCGACGATGTGGTGCTCCGGCTCGAACCAGGCGATGTAGGCCTCCTGCTCGCCCGGCACCTCACGGAAGCGCACGAACGCCTTCATCTTGTGGCTGTCGCGGCGCACCGCCTGCGCCCATTGCTGGGCGCGGTGCACGTCGGCATCGGTGACCCGCTGCAGCAGCGCGCGCTCGCCGCCGGCGATGCGCCACAGCAGCCGGTACAGCAGCGCATGCCGCTGCGGATCGCGATGGCACAGCACCGCACAGGCCAGCGCCAGGAACTCGGCCGACACCCGCGGCGGCGGCACCTGCGCCGGCAGCGTGGCGACGTCGGTCCCGGCGAGCAGCCCGCCCTGCGCGTCGCCGTCCCAGGCCAGCGTCTCCGGCGCCACCTGCGCACACCACGCCGCCCGCGCCACCGCCCGCCACGCCTCCAGGCTCCACGGCGGCACCACCTCAGCCTGGAACATGCCCCGCTCCACGCATCAGCTCACCGAAACGAATGCAGAACACAGCAACACAACCGCCAACACAGCATCCGCAACCATCGCCGCGCCTGCAGATGTTGCTTTTGCTTTTGCTCGTGATGTTGCTTTTAAAACTTCCCGCCTTAAAGCGAGCCGAGCACCGGAGTGGCGAGCGGCCGAAGAGGCGCCCTTGTTTGAGCGAAGCGAGTTTGGGCGCCGTGCCGCTCGCCGCGAGGAGCGCAGGGGACCGGTGCGGCCGTATCGCACCGGCTCGTGTCAGGCGGGAGCGGTTTTGGTGACTTTTGCCAAGACAAAAGTCACTCGCGCCCGTAGGCGCGAAAGCCTTTGATGTTGCTGTTGCTGTTGCAGTTGCCGTTGCCGTTGCCGTTGCCGTTGCAGCAAGCATGGCAACACTCCACCCCACCGCGTCAATCAAACAAGCCACCCTGCCGCGGTGCCGGCGCCAACTGCGCACGCAGCCGCTGCGGATCGTCCAGCCGCTGCCGCGGATGGTGGTCCAGCACACTGACGAACGGCAGCAACTTCTTCAGCGGCACTCTCAGCCGCGCCAGATCCTCGACCCGCAGCCGCGCATGCCGCCGCGCCAGCAGCAAGCGCTCGACGTTGCGGGTGCCCAGCCCCGGCACGCGCAACAACAGTTCGCGCGCGGCGGTGTTGAGATCCACCGGGAATCGCTCCGGGTTGCGCAGCGCCCACGCCAGCTTGGGGTCCACGTCCAGATCGAGCATGCCGCTGGCCGCAGGCGGGGCGATCTCCTCCACCGAGAAATCGTAGAACCGCAGCAGCCAGTCGGCCTGGTACAGGCGGTGCTCGCGCTGCAGCGGCGGCGCCAGCAGCGGCAGCTTGGCCGAGGCGTCGGGAATCGGGCTGAACGCGGAGTAGTAGACCCGGCGCAGGCGATAGTTGCCGTAGAGATTGTGGCTGGTGTGCAGGATCGCGCGGTCGTCCGCGCCGTCGGCGCCGACGATCATCTGCGTGCTCTGCCCGGCCGGGGCGAAACGCGGCGGCTTGGCGCGCACCCGCGCCTCGGCCTTGCGCGCCTCCTTGCTCTCCTCGATGCGCCAGCGCAATTCGCCCATCGCCGCACGGATGCCGCCGACGTTCTTCTCCGGCGCCAGTTGCGCCAGGCCGCGCTCGGTCGGCAGCTCCACGTTGATGCTGAGCCGGTCGGCGTAGCGGCCGGCGGCGGCGAGCAGCTCCGGCGCCGCGTCGGGAATGGTCTTGAGATGGATGTAGCCAGCGAAGCGGTGCTCCTCGCGCAGCTGCCGCGCCACTTCCACCAGTTGCTCCATGGTGTAGTCGCTGTTGCGGATGATGCCGCTGGAGAGGAACAGGCCTTCGATGTAGTTGCGCTTGTAGAAATCCAGGGTCAGCTTGACCACTTCGGCCGGGGTGAAGCGCGCGCGGCGCACGTTGCTGGACACGCGGTTGACGCAGTACGCGCAGTCGAACACGCAGAAGTTGGTCAGCAGGATCTTCAGCAGCGACACGCAGCGCCCGTCGGGCGTGTACGAATGGCAGATGCCCATGCCCTCGGTGCTGCCGATGCCGCCGCTGCGCAGCGAATGGCGCTTGTCGGCGCCGCTGGAGGCGCAGGACGCGTCGTACTTGGCCGCGTCGGCGAGCACGGCGAGTTTCTCGAGGGTATTCACCGGCCGACGATGCCGGGTCCGCGTCTCAAACGGTGAGACGCGGATGCGGTGCGGCCTTCACCGCGATGAATCGCTCAGGTCGATCTCCTGGCGTTCAGGCCGCCACGCGCGCCGCGGCGCCGTCGAAGCGGTAGATGTCCATCGCCAGCAGGCCGGCGTCGATCCCCGCATCGATGCGCTGCGCGCCCAGCCCGTCCGCGCCGGCCGCACCCATCGCCACATAGATCGGCAGCCAGTGCTCGTCGGTGGGATGCGCGCGCTCGGCGAACGGCGCCTGCCGGCGGTAGTCGAGCATCGCCGGCACGTCGTCGCGGCGCAACGCCTGCTCGGTCCATTCGATGAACGGACGCACGTAGGGCACTTCCTTGCCCTCGGCGTAGCGGCCGAAGTCGTGCAGGTTGTGGGTGATGCTGCCCGAGCCGATCACCAGCACGCCGTCCTCGCGCAGCGGCGCCAGTGCGCGGCCAAGCGCCAGGTGGTGCTCCGGCCCGAGTTCCGGCTGGATCGACAGCGGCACCACCGGGATGTCGGCCTGCGGGTACAGCAACGACAGCGGCACCCACACGCCGTGGTCCAGCCCGCGACGCTCGTCCAGCACCGGCGCCAGCCCGGCCTGCGCCAACAGCTCGGCAACCTGCTGGGCCACGGCCGGCGCACCCGGCGCCGGGTACTGCATCGCGTACAGCGCCTGCGGGAATCCGCCGAAGTCGTGGATGGTCTGCGGCTGCGCCGCGGCGCCGACCAGCGGCCGCCGGCCCAGCCAGTGCGCCGAGGCCAGCACGATGGCGCGCGGCCGCGGCAGCGTCGCCGCCAGTTCGGCCAGCCGCGTGCCGACCAGGCCGGGCTGCAGCGCGGTCATCGGCGAACCGTGCGAGATGTACAGGGAAGGCAAACGCGCCATGGCAGGTCTCCACAGTGGGGGGCGGCACGGTGGCGCGCGCGGCCAGCGCCGGGCGTTCGTGCAGGCGACCAGGGTATTTCCGCCATCTGCGGGAATAAATTACCCTGCCGCCGACGATCCATTTCAGGAACCGAAACAATGGACACGCTGGAGGCGATGCGGGTCTTTGTCGCCGTGGTCGACCGCAACGGCTTCAACGCCGCCGCCGACGCGCTGGGCATTTCCACCGCCAGCGTCACCCGCCAGTTGGCGTGGCTGGAACAGCGCCTGGGTTCGCGCCTGCTCAACCGCACCACCCGCCGGGTCAGCCCGAGCAGTGTCGGCGCGGCGTATTACCAGCGCTGCCAGTTGCTGCTGGCCGAGTTCGACGACATGGAGGCGGCGGTCGGCGAGCAGGCGCTGACGCCCTCCGGCACGCTGCGGATCAACGCACCGTTCAGTTTCAGCGTCGCCCGGCTGGGCCCGCGCCTGGCCGGCTACAGCGCGCGCTATCCGCAGGTCGCCCTCGATCTGTCGCTGTCCGACCGCCTGGTGGACATCGTCGAGGAAGGCTACGACCTGGCGATCCGCATCACCCGCCAGGTGGCGCCCACCTTGATCGCGCGCAAGCTCGGCGAAGTGCAGGCGTTCCTGTGCGCGTCGCCGGACTACCTGGCGCGTGCCGGCACCCCGCAGCTGGCCGCCGACCTCGCCGGCCACGCCTTCCTCAGTTACAGCTACGTGCAGGACGACCTGACCCTGCACGGCCCCGACGGCGCGACCCAGGTGCGGGTGGCCGGCACGCTGCGCGCCAACTGCGGCGACGTGCTGCGCGAGGCGGCCATCGCCGGCATGGGCGTCACCGTGCAACCGGACTTCATGGCCGAAGCGGCGCTGGAGGACGGCCGCCTGGTGCGGGTGCTGCCCGACCATGAGATCGGGCCGATCGGCGTCTACGCGGTGTACGCCAGCCGCAGCCACCTGGCGCCGAAGGTGCGCAGCTTCATCGACTACCTGGTCGAAGTGGGCATCGATCGCACGATGCGCTCCCCGGCCGAGAGCTGAACCGCAGCGCGCGGACCGGACACAACATCCCGCCGATGACGCTGATCGCGGCCGCCGCGCATGCGCACAATGCCCGCGCTTTTCCCCTCACCTTCAGGAGTCCGCGTATGAGCAAGATCGCGATCGTCTACTTCAGCGGCTACGGCCACACCGTCAAGCAGGCCGAGGCCGTGCACGCCGGCGCCGCCAGCGTCGGCGAAGCCACGCTGTACCGCATCGACCAGGACGGCAACCTGCCCGACGGCGCCTGGGAGGCCATCGGCCAGGCCGACGCCATCGTCTACGGCAGCCCGACCTACATGGGCGGCCCGGCCTGGCAGTTCAAGAAATTCGCCGACGCCAGCTCCAAGCCGTGGTTCGCGCAGGCCTGGAAGGACAAGATCGCCGCCGGCTTCACCAACTCGGCCTCGGTCAACGGCGACAAGTTCGCCACCATCGAATACTTCTGGACCCTGGCCCAGCAGCACGGCCAGATCTGGGTCGGCACCGGCCTGCTGCCGTCCAACACCAAGGCGCACGGCCCGAACGACGTGAACTGGACCGCCGGCTCCGGCGGCGCGCTGGCGATCTCGCCGTCCGACGCCTCGCCGGACGAGGCGCCGCGCAGCGGCGACCTGGAGACCGCGCGCCTGCTCGGCAAGCGCGTGGCCGAGTTCGCGGCCAAGCTCAAGGGCTGAGCCCGGCGGTGCCGCCCGCAAAGGGCGGCACCCTGCATCGCGATCGCGGCGGTCTCCGGGCGAGGCGATGCCCCTTCGGCGCCCGGCATTGCCGGTCGGGCGCGTCTTCGAGGCAACAATGCCCTCGCGCTGCGGCGCTGCCGCGTGTTCTCTGCATTCTGGTCTCGCCATGCACCGGCCCTCGGCCAGCGCCATCGCGCTACACCGTGCCACCCACTGGATGCGCCGCACGCAGATGATCGATGAACACGCGCAGCTTCGGCGGCAAGTGTTCGCGCGCCGGGTAGTAGATGTGCCAGCCGGCGAACGGCGCGTGCCAGTCGTCCAGCACCCGCTGCAGGCGCCCGGCAGCGACGTCGGCCGCCACCTGCCATTCGAACGCCTGGCCCAGGCCCAGCCCACGGCGCGCGGCGTCCAGGCCAACCGCGGTGTCGTTGACCACCAGCCGTCCGCTGACTTCGACCAGGAAATCGTGGCCGTCGCGGGTGAATTCCCAGGCCTGCAGGCGGCCGTCGGTGCGCCGCCAGCGGATGCAGTCGTGTTCGGCCAGTTCGGCCGGCGTGTGCGGCGTCCCATGCGCGGCAAAGTAGGCCGGCGCGGCCACCACCGTCTGCCGCTGCGGCGGTCCCAGCGGCACCGCGATCATGTCGCGCGCCAGGCTCTCGCCCAGGCGGATGCCGGCGTCGAAGCCGCCGGCGACGATGTCGGCCAGGGTCCGGTCCGAATACAACTCCACGCTGACCTCCGGATAGCGGGCCAGGAACGCCGGCAGCTGCGGGCACACCAGTTGCTCGGCGGCCACCAGCGGCAGGTTGATGCGCAGCGTGCCGGCCGGGCGGTCGCGCAGGAAATCCAGGTCGGCGAAGGCCGCGTCGATCTGCGCCAGGCCCGGCGCCACCCGCTGCAGGAAGCGCTCGCCGTGCTCGCTCAGCCCGACCCGGCGGGTGGTGCGGTTGAGCAGGCGTGCGCCCAGTTGCGTCTCCAGCGCGCGCAGCGTCTGCGACAGCGCCGAGGGCGAGACGCCCAGCTCGGCGGCGGCGCGGGTGAAGCTGCCATGGTGGGCGACGCGGACGAAGGCGACGACGGCGGACAGCGGCGAGGGACGGTGCATGGCGGGCGGGCAGCAAGGGAGGACGGACGCGGCAGGCGCCGGTCATTGTGTAGCACAGCTTCAAAGCCCATGCGGATTACCAGGATTTATCCAGGGCGACGCGGCGCCTACAGTGCCCCGCACCCTCACCTGGAGACCGCCGCGATGGCCCTCGATCACTACCGCCTGCTCGGCCGTTCCGGCCTGCGCGTCAGCCCGCTGTGCCTGGGCACCATGACCTTCGGCGCCGACTGGGGCTGGGGCGCGGACGAAGCCGAGGCACGCCGCCTGTTCGACCTGTACGTCGATGCCGGCGGCAACTTCCTCGATACCGCCAACATCTACACCAACGGCAGCGCCGAGACCCTGCTAGGCCGCTTCGCTGCCGGTCGCCGCGACCGGCTGGTGATCGCCAGCAAGTTCGCGCTCAATCCCTTCCCCGGCGACCCCAACGGCGGCGGCAACCACCGCAAGGCGCTGCTGCGCTCGGTCGACGCCAGCCTGGCGCGGCTGGGCACCGATTACCTGGACCTGCTGTATCTGCACGCCTGGGACGGCACCACCGGCATCGACGAGGTGATGCGCGGCTTCGACGACCTGGTGCGCGCCGGCAAGATCCTCTACGCCGGCATCTCCGACACCCCCGCCTGGCAGGTGGCGCGCATGCAGACCCTGGCCGACCTGCGCGGCTGGACGCCGTTCGTCGCCCTGCAGATCGAGTACTCGCTGGCGCAGCGCACGGTCGAGCGCGAACTGGTGCCGATGGCCGAGGCACTGGGCATGTCGGTGCTGGCCTGGTCGCCGCTGGCGATGGGCGTGCTCACCGGCAAGTACGGCGCCGCCGATCTGGCACGGGTGCGCGCGGCGGCCTCGGGCGGCGCGCAGGTCGATGGCGTGGGCCGCGCCGAGGTCGCGCATTCGCAACGCACCTTCAACGAACACGCGCTGGCGGTCGCCGAAACGGTGGTGGCGCTGGCCACCGAGCTGCAGCGCTCGCCGGCGCAGGTGGCGCTGGCCTGGCTGCTGGCGCGCAGGGCGATGCCGATCGTCGGCGCGCGCAGCGTGGCGCAACTGCAGGACAACCTGGGCGCACTCACCCTGCACCTGGATGCCGAGGCGCTGCAGCGGCTGGATGCCGCCAGCGCGATCGAACTGGGCTTCCCGCACGACTTCCTGGCCTCGCCCAACCCGCAGGCGCTGCTGAGCGGCGGCACCCGCATCCAGCCGCGCTGAGCGCGGCGTCCTGCCCCTTCGCACACGAGCACCATTCCATGGCATCCATCGCGAACGCGTTGCCAAGCAACATGACCCTGGCCGAGGTCGAAGCGGCCGGCATCGCGCAGATCGCCGCGCTGATGGGCCCGCAGCAGGGCGCGGCGATCCGCGCCCTGGCCGACGACGCGGACACCGCACTGAGCGGCCGCGGCGCCGCCATCGCCTTCGCCGAGATCTACCGCGCCGACAGCGCGCTGGACCTGAAGACCCGCGAACTGGTCACGGTGGCGGTGCTGGCCAGCCTCGGCCACGCCGCACCGCAGTTGCGCCTGCACCTGCGCGCCGCGCAGGCGGCAGGCGCCAGCCGTGCGGAGATCTTCGCCGTGCTCGACCAGTTGTACGCCTACGTTGGCTTCCCCACCGCGCTCAATGCCCTGGCCGTCGCCCGCGACGCGCTGGGCCCGTCCTCACCCTGAGCGAACCGCCCGGCGGCCACGCTTTCCCTCCCCTCCCCCTCAGGAGCATTTCCATGCAAACCCGCACCCTCGGCCGCAACGGCCCCCGCGTCTCCGCCCTCGGCCTCGGCTGCATGGGCATGAGCGCGTTCTACGGCGGCCGCAGCGACGACAATGCCGCCATCGCCGTCATCCATGCCGCGATCGAGCACGGCGTCAGCCTCATCGACACCGCCGACATGTACGGCCCGCACACCAACGAAGTGCTGGTGGGCAAGGCGCTGGCCGGGCGCCGCGACCAGGTCGTGCTGGCGACCAAGTTCGGCATCAAGCTCGACCCCAACGACCCGGCCGCACGCGGCATCGACGGCCGCCCGGAATACGTACAGTCGGCCTGCGAGGCCAGCCTGCGCCGGCTCGGTGTTGACCATATCGACCTGTACTACCAGCACCGGGTGGATCCGAACGTGCCGATCGAGGACACGGTCGGGGCGATGGCACGGCTGGTGGAACAGGGCAAGGTGCGCTTCCTCGGCCTGTCCGAAGCCGCCGCGGCCACCATCCGCCGCGCGCACGCGGTGCATCCGATCACCGCGCTGCAGAGCGAGTACTCGCTGTGGTCGCGCGATCCGGAACACGACGGCGTGCTGGAGACGGTGCGCGAGCTGGGCATCGGCTTCGTGCCGTACTCGCCGCTGGGCCGCGGCTTCCTGACCGGGGCAATCCGTTCGCCGGAGGACTTCGAGGCCGACGACTATCGGCGCCATTCGCCGCGCTTCCAGGGCGAGAACTTCGACCGCAACCTGCAGCTGGTGGAGCGGGTACGTGAGCTGGCGCAGGCCAAGGGCGTGACCCCGGGGCAACTGGCGCTGGCCTGGGTGCTGGCGCAGGGCGAGGACCTGGTGCCGATCCCGGGCACCAAGCGCCTGGCCTACCTGGAAGAGAACCTGGGCGCGCTGCAGGTGAAGCTGAGCACCGAGGAGCTGGCGCAGATCGAGGCGATCTTCCCCGCCGACGCCGCCGCCGGCCATCGCTACCCGGCCGCCTCGCGCGGCGCCCTGCAGGGCTGAACCGCGCCCCCGGCCGCGACGCGGGTCGATTGCCCGCGCCGCGCCGGCCCCGCATGATGCGGGGGTGATCTCCTTCATCGTCCCCGCGCACGACGAAGCCGCCCTGATCGGCGACACGCTGGCCTCGCTGCATGTCGCCGCCCAGGCGCTGCGGCTGGACTGCGAGACGCTGGTGGTCGCCGATGCCTGCCGCGACGGCACCGCCGAGATCGCGCGCCGGCACGGCGCGCAGGTGCTGGAGGTGGAACTGCGGCACATCGCCGCCGTGCGCAATGCCGGCGCCGCCGCCAGCCGCGGCCGCCATCTGCTGTTCGTCGATGCCGACACCCGGGTCAACACCCCGCTGCTGGCCGCGGCGCTACGCGCGCTCGGCACCGGTGCGGTCGGCGGCGGCGCGCAGGTGCGCCTGCTCGGCGACATCGCCTGGCACGAGCGCCTGGCGCAGACACTGTTCGGCTGGCTGTTCCGCTGCACCGGCATCGCCCCCGGCTGCTTCCTGTTCTGCACGCGCAGCGCCTTCGTCGCCGCCGGCGGCTTCGACGAGCGCTACTACGCCGGCGAGGACGTGGCGCTGAGCCGCGCACTGGCGCGGCAGGGCCGCTTCGTGATCCTGCGCGAGCCGGTGCACACCTCCGACCGCAAGCTGCGCAGCTTCAGCAAGCGCGAGCACCTGGGGCTGCTGTTGCGCCTGCTGCGCCGCGGCCGCAGCCTGCTGCGCTCGCGCGACGGCCTCGGCTTCTGGTACGGGCAGCGTCGCGGGCGCTAGGGCGCTCCGCGCATTTCCGCACAGATTGCGTCGGATCGGCAAAGCGGTTGCGCCCAACGCGGGCGACTTCCTACGCTCTGCAAATGCGCGAGAACGGTACCCTGAAAATCAGGAACGCGGCGATGGCGGACCGGCAGGCGATCGTGACGCTGATGGCGGCACTGGACTACGCCGGAACCGAAGACTTCATCGAGGCCCGCCTGGCGCAGCTCCTGGCGCATCCGGACGCGGCCTTGCTGGTGGCCGCCGCAGGGGACGACGTCCTGGGTGTGTTGTCGCTGCACTTTCTGCCGCAGTTGGCATTGGCCGGCGACATCTGCCGCATCAGCTATTTCTGCGTCGACGATCGCGCGCGCGGGGCCGGGGTGGGACAGCGTTTGCTGGCAGAGGGCGAGGCGCTGGCGCGGCAGCGCGGCTGCGACCGCCTGGAGGTGCACTGCCACAACCGGCGGGAACGGGCGCACGCCTTCTATCGGCGGGAAGGCTTTGTCGAAGCGCCCACGTATTTCGCCAGGTCGTTGCGCGATTGAGGATTGTCTGAGGCCGCCCGCCGCGGACAGCGGCGCGATCTTCGCAAGAGCGGTTGCCGGCGCCGAGCCGCTGGCAGTACGCTGCGCGCCCCTTGTGCGAGCTTTACGGATGAGCGTCCACACCAGCAGGCCCGTCGCGCTGCGCATCCTCGGCACGGGCGAGTATCTGCCCGCGCAGCGGGTGCCGGCGGAAGCCTTCGACCGGCGCTGGGGCAAGCCCGCCGGCTGGACCCTGCGGCATACCGGGGTCGCCACGCGGCACTACGCGGGCGCCGACGAGCCGGCCACCTTCATGGGCGAACGCGCCGCGCGCGCGGCGCTGCAGGCGGCGCAGTTGCAGGCGCACGAGGTCGATTGCGTGATCAGCGCCTGCAGCCTGATGGAACAGGCGATCCCATGCAGCGCGGCGCTGCTGCACGCGCGGCTGGGCCTGCAGGGCAGCGGCATTCCGGCCTTCGACATCAACGCCACCTGCCTGAGCTTCATCGCCGCACTCGACCTGGCCGCCTGCGCGATCGCCGCCGGCCGCTACCGCCGCGTGCTGATCGTCGCCAGCGAGATCGCCAGCGTCGGCCTCAACCCGGACGATGCGGACACCGCGCCGCTGTTCGGCGACGGCGCCGCCGCGGTGGTCGTCGGCGCCCACAGCGGCGACAGCGGTTCGCAATTGCTGACGGCGCGGCTGGAAACCTATTCCGAAGGCATCGACCACTGCCGCGTGCGCGCCGGCGGCACCCGCCTGCGCCTGGATCATGGCGTCGACGCGCTGCGCGCCGGCTCGCAGTTCGAAATGAACGGGCGCGCCACCTACCGGCTGGCCGCGGCGAAGCTGCCCGGTTTCCTGCAGCGGCTGCTGGCGCAGGCCGGGGTCGAGCTGGCGCAGTTGCGGCGGATCGTGCCGCACCAGGCCAGCGCCAAGGCGCTGCGCCATCTGCGCGTCGCGCTGGGGCTGGCGCCGGACGCGCTGATCGAGGTGATCGGCCAGCGCGGCAACCAGATGGCGGCCTCCATTCCGAGTGCGCTGCACCAGGCGATCCACAGCGGCCGCATCGTCCGCGGCGACCTGATCGGCCTGGTCGGCTCCGGCGCCGGACTGGCGTTCGGCGGCGCGGTGTTGCGTTACTGACATGGCCCGCGTCCTGGTTACCGGCGCGTCCGGCTTCATCGGCGCCTACATCGTGCGCGCCCTCGCCGATGCCGGCGTAGCGGTGCGCGCCAGCGGCCGCGACGCCGCCAAGCTGGCGGCCTTCGCCGGCGATCCGCGGATCGAGGTCGTGCCCGCCGAGCTGTGTCGCGACGACCTGGCGCCGTTGCTGCACGGCTGCGATGCGGTGATCCACTGCGCCGCGTTGTCGGCACCTTGGGCCAGCGCCGAGACCTTCCGCCTGGCCAACGTGGTCGCCACCGAACGCCTGCTCGCCGCTGCGCTCGCCGCGCGCTTGCGTCGCTTCGTGCACTTCAGTTCGCCCAGCATCTACTTCCGCTTCGCCGATCAATACCAGATCACCGAAGACTTCACCCCGCCGGCGCGCTGGATCGGCGGCTACCCGCAGACCAAGTGGGAAGCCGAGGAAAAGGTGCGCGCCGCCGCCGCGGCCGGACTGCCGGCGGTGGTGCTGCGCCCGCGCGCGGTGTTCGGCCATGGCGACAACGCGATCGTGCCGCGCTTGCTGGCGGTGGCGCAGCGCGGCTGGTTCCCGCTGGTCAACGGCGGCCGCGCGATGATCGACGTGTGCTGCGTGGAGAACGCGGTGGCCGCGGCGCTGGCGGCGCTGCGCGCCGAGCACATCGGCGATGGCCGCGCCTACAACATCAGCAACGGTGTGCCGATCGCGGTGCGCGACCTGCTGACCGAGCTGTTCGCGGTGCTGCGCCTGCGCGTGCGGCTGCTGCCGGTGCCGCGCGGACCGGCGTTGGCGCTGGCCACGCTCGGCGAGCAGATGGCGCTGCGCCGTCGCGGGCAGCCGGAGCCGCGGCTCAGCCGCTACGGTATCGGCGTGCTCGGCTATTCGCAGACGCTGGACATCGGCCGCGCCCGCCGCGAACTCGGCTATGCGCCGGTGCTGTCGACCCAGGCCGGGCTGGCCGCGCTGGGGCGGCCATGAGTGCGCCCCGGCTGCAGTGGCGGCTGTACGAAGCCGGCCATTGCACGCATCCGGAGCGCGCCACGCGCCGCGGCGCGCCGCTGGCGCCGTGCCCGTTCCCGGCGCTGGCGGCCCTGCTGCAGCATCCGCAGCAGGGCGACCTGTTGTTCGACACCGGCTACGCCCGTCATTTCTTCGATGCCACCGCGCGCTTTCCCGAACGCCTGTACCGCTGGCTGACTCCCGTGCAATTGGCACCCGGGCAATCGCTGCGCGAACAACTCGCCCGCGACGGCGTGGATGCGGACCGCATCGGCTGGATCGTGCTGTCGCATTTCCATGGCGACCACGTCGGCGGCGTCGCCGATTTCCCGCAGGCGCGCCTGGCCTGCGCACAGCAGGCCTGGGACGATCTGCAGCGCCGCGGCCGGCTGGCCGCGCTGCGCGAAGGCTTCCTGCCCGCGCTGCTGCGCGGCGCGCGTCCGCGCATGCACTGGATCGAGGCACTGCCCGCGGCGCTGTCGCCCGCCGCACTGCGCGACTTCGGCACGCCGCGCGACCTGTTCGGCGATGCCAGCGTGCTGCTGGTGCCGCTGCCCGGGCATGCGCCCGGCCACTACGGCCTGTGGTTCGAGGACGCGCACGGCCCGGTGTTCCTGATCGCCGATGCGGCCTGGTCCAGCGCCGCGCTCGCCGACGGAACGCCGCCGCCGGCCCTGGTCACCCGCCTGCTCGGCGAGCATCGCGCGTATCGCGACACCCTGGCGCGGCTGCATGCGCTGCGCCAGGCCGAGCCGGGCTTGCGCCTGGTGCCCTCGCATTGTCGGCAATGGCGGCCGGCACCGGCGGAGCACACGCATGGCTGAGGCCCGCGGGGTGCTGATCACCGGCGCACGCGCGCCGGTCGCGCTGGACCTGGCGCGCCGCTTCGCCGCGCTGGGTTGGCGGGTGCACCTGGCCGACAGCGTCGCCAGCCGCATCTCCGGCTGGTCGCGCGCGGTGACCGCGCATCACCGCGTCGCCCCGGCACGCGATGCGCCGCGCGCCTGGCTGGCCGATCTCAATGGCGTGCTCGCCCGCCAGCGCATCGACGTGCTGGTGCCGACCTGCGAGGAAGTGTTCTACCTGGCCCGCTACCGCGGCGCGCTGCCGGCGCAGTTGCACCTGCCACTACAGGACTTCGACACGCTGCGCACGCTGCACAGCAAGTACCACTTCATGGAACTGGCGCGCAGCCTGGACAGCGCCATCGACGTACCCGCCAGCGTGCGCGTGCGCAGCCTGGGGCAGGCGCGCGAATGGGCCGGTTCCGAACCGCTGGTGCTCAAACCGGAATTCTCGCGCTTCGGCGTGCATGTGCGGCTGTACCCGCAAGGAGTTCCCGCCGATGCCGCACAGCTGCCCGCGCAGGGCGACTGGGTCGCACAGCGCTACTGTGAGGGCGAGGAACGCTGCTCGTATGCGCTGGCGCGCGACGGCGTGCTGCTGGCGCATGCGGTGTACCGCCCGCGCTACCGCCTGCGGCGCAGCTCCAGCTATTACTTCGACGCGGCCCCGGATCCGCAGATCGAGTGTTTCACCACGCAGTTGGTGCGGGCGCTGCACTTCACCGGGCAGATCTCCTTCGACTGGATGGTGTCTTCGGAAGGGCGCTGCAGCGTGATCGAATGCAATCCGCGTGCGACCAGCGGCCTGCACCTGTTCGCCGCGACCGATCCGCTGGTGGCCTTGCTGTGCGGCGACGCGGGCGCAGCGCCGGCGCCGTTGCGCCCGGCCGACGAGCGCGCGGCGATGCTGGGCATGCTGATGCTGGGCGTGGCACTGCCGGCGGCGCTGGGCCAGGGCCGGCTGCGGCAGTGGCGCCGCGACTACGCACGCGCCGAGGACGTACTGGCGCCGCGCGGCGACCGCTGGCCGCTGGTCGGCACGCTGTGCGACCTGGGCAGCCACGCGCGCCTGGCGCTGGCACAACGCTGCAGCGTGCGCGAAGCCGCCACCCGCGATACCGAGTGGGACGGCGAGGCACTGCCGCCGCCATGAGCCATGGCGACGCCGCCGCAGCCGCCGACTACGCCGCGCAGCTGCAACGCTTCGCCACGCTGCACGCCGGCGGCGACGCGCAGCAGTTGGCCGACAACGCACATGCGCGCATCGAGGTATTGCAGGCGGGCGACCTGGCGCTGCCGGTGACGGTCGGCGAACGCCACCCCGGCAACGCCTGGGTCTGCTCGCCGCGCACCACCTATGCCGACTACGCCGCCGAGGAAGCCGCGCGGCTGTTGCCGGGCGCGCTGGCCGCGCCGGTACGCGGCCTGTGCGGCGGCATCGGCGCGTGGCTGGACTGGGCACGGATCGACCGCGCGGTCACCCTCAACAACTGGCTGCTGTCCACCAACCTCTACCCGCCGCTGCCGCCAAGCGGCTTGCGCGCATTGCTGGATGCCGCACGCACGCGCTGGCCCGACCACGCGCTGTGGTTCCGCTCGCTCAACGCGGTGGATACGCCGCAGTGGCTGCACGCGCTGCAGGCCGAAGGCTTCACCCTGATCGGCAGCCGCCAGGTCTACCTGTACGAAGACTGGCCGCAACTGCTGCGCCATCGCGACCTGGCCCGCGACCTCAAACTGGTCGACCGCCGCGACCTGCAGCGCTGCGGCAACGACGCCATCGGCGAGGCCGACTATGCGCGCATCGCCGCGCTGTATGCGCAGCTGTATCTGGAGAAATATTCACACTGCAATCCTGCCTACCACGCCGGCTTCCTGCGCGCCTGGCACCGCGCCGGGCTGCTGCGCTTCGACGGCTTCCGCGATGGCGACGGGCAACTGGTCTGCATCACCGGCCTGTTCGGCGTCGGCGGCACCGTCACCGCACCGATCGTCGGCTACGACCTGCAGCTGCCGCAGCGGCTGGCGCTGTACCGCACCCTCACCGCCTGCGGCATCGACCATGCGCGACGGTATGGCCAGCGCCTCAACCAGAGCGCCGGCGCGGCCAGTTTCAAGCGCCAGCGCGGCGGCATGCCGGTCATCGAGTACAGCGCGGTCGATGCGCGCCACCTGCCGCTGCGGCGACGCCAGCCGATCGCCGCGCTCGGCGCCCTGACCCGGCGCATCGGTGTCCCGCTGATGCGCAAGTACCGGCTGTGAGGCCAGGCCGCGCCAAGCCCGAAGGCGGGCCGTAATCGTTTTCAGCGTCGATCGCGCATGCCGCGTCGGCTGCCCGACGCTGGCACTGGCATATACTTTGCTGCATCTGCAACACCTCATCGCCGCTGCGGCCCGGAACATCTGTGGAATGGATTGCGCATCTGGCCCATGCCGGCACCTTGCTGATCGTCAACGCATTGCTCGCGGCGGTGTCCTCGGCGATGTTCCTGGCGCTGTACGTCACCGGCCGCAAGGAACGGCACGCGCGCAGTCTGTTGCTGCTGACGCTGAGCTACGCCGTGTTCACCCTGGGCTTCGGCACCCTGCTGGCGCCGGCCTGGCACTACATGGACATCTGGGTCGTGCCCGCCGGCAACGTCACCCTCGACGTGGCCACCGCACTGACACTGGTGGCGGTAAACGCCTACCTGCGACGCCCGCTGCTGCAGTGGACATTGCTGGTCCCGATCGCGCTGCTCTGCGCGCTGGAACTCTACAGCCTGCACTACACAGGCCTCGATCACCGCATCATGGTGATCTTCGGCGGCCTGGTGCGGGGCATGCTGACCCTGGCCACCGCGGTGGCGCTGTGGCGCCACGCCGACAGCACCGTGCGCACGCCGGCGCGCTTCACGGCCGTCTTCCATTTCCTGTGGGCCGGCATGGTCGGGCTGCGGGTGGTCTGGTGGGCCGTCCATCCCGACGTCGATACCAGCTACGACCCGACCACCAACTTCGGCCTGCTCTCGCGCATCGTGCTGACCGCCAGCATCACCCCCGGCTTCCTGTGGATGCTGACCCGCGAAATGAACGCGGAACTGCGGCGGCACGCCTCGCAGGATCCGCTCACCGGGGTCACCAATCGCCGGGTGATGTGGGAGCGCGGCGAGGCGGCGACCCTCGATGCCGCACGCAAGCGGGCGTCGATCGCGGTGCTGATGATCGACGTGGACCATTTCAAGGCGATCAACGACCGCTTCGGCCATGCGGTCGGCGACCAGGTGCTGGTCGCCATCGCGCAGACCCTGACGCAGCACATCCGCATGCCGGACCTGCTGGCGCGCATCGGCGGCGAGGAGTTCATGGTGCTGATTCCGCAGGGCGACGAGGCGTCGGTGCGCGATCTCGCCGAACGCCTGCGGCGGCGCATCGAGCAGCAACAGATCGATGCCGCGCCGGAGGCGCCGCTGGTGTGCACGGTGAGCATCGGCTACTGCCTGTCGCCCGGGGCGCAGGCGTCCTGGCAGACCCTGGTGCTGGCCGCCGACCAGGCGCTGTACGCGGCCAAGCGCGCCGGCCGCAACCGGGTCGCCGGCACCACCATCACATGAACGCGCGCGGCGCGCGGCACACCACGCGCGTGGCGCCGGCGGCATGAGCGCCTGGCATCCGTCCCTGTACCGGCAGTGGTTCGCCGTCGCGCCCGCCGCGGCGTTGCGGCGCCAGCCGCTGGCGGTGTCGGTGATGGACCGGCATGCGGCGATCGCGCGTTGCGCCGATGGCGGCCTGCTGGCGCTGGAAGACCGCTGCCCGCACCGGCACGCGCCGCTGTCGGCCGGCTGCGCCACCGGCGACGGCCTGTCCTGCCCCTATCACGGCTGGCGCTTCGACCGCGCCGGCGCCCTGCGCGAGATCCCCGGCCTGCCGCCGGGGCAGGCGCCGCCGGCGGTGCGGGTCCGCGCCTTCGCCGCGCGCGAACACGATGGCCTGATCTGGCTGCGTCCCGACCCGGAAGGCGCGGACGCGCCCTCGCAACTGGTGCAGGCGCTGCAGCCGTCGGCGCGGCGCTTCCTGTGGCGCACGCGCTGGCATGCGCACGTGGTCGATGCGCTGGAGAACTTCCTGGACCCGCTGCACACCCATCTGCTGCATCCGGGGCTGGTGCGGCGCGGCGGCGCGCGCACCGCCATGCGCGCCGAGCTGCGCCACACCGACGAAGGCTTCCACGTCGACTACCGCGGCGCCGCGGCGCAGAGCGGCTGGCTGTACCGGTTGTTCGAATCGCCGCGCATTCTGGAACGCGCGCATTTCGCCGGCCCCGGCAGCGCGCAGATCGAGTACCGCTACGCGCGCGGCGGCCGCGTGCGGATCAGCCTGCACTTCACCCCGCTCGACGCGCGCAGCACCGACGTCTTCGCCAGCCTGCACGTGGAGGGGCGCTGGGCGCCGGCGTGGGCGGTGCGCCTGCTGGTGTGGCCGCTGCTGCGCCGGGTCGGCGAACAGGACCGGCGCATGCTCGCGCTGCAGTCGCGCAACCTGCAGCGCTTTCCGGGCGCGCGCGGTGCCTCCACCGCGCTGGACCTGGTGCGCGAACCGCTGCGGCGTTACTGGGACGGCGAGCCGCTGCCGGCACCGGGCAGCGGCCACGACGTGGAACTCATGCTGTGACCGCGCCGAGCCTCTGCAGCACATCCGCCAATGGGGCCGGACGCCCGAGCAGATAACCCTGCACGCCGCCGCAGCCGTGCGCGCGCAACCAGCGCAACTGCGCCTCGGTCTCCACTCCTTCGGCGACCACGTCCAGCCCCAGGCAATGGCCCAGGGTCAGCAGCGCCTGGCAGATCGAGGCGTTGCGCGGATCGCGGTCGACCTCGGCGACGAAGCTGCGGTCGATCTTCAGCGTGTCCAGCGGCAGGTCGCGCAGATACGCCATGCTGGAGAAACCGGTGCCGACATCGTCCAGGGCCACGCGCACGCCCAGCGCGCGCAGTTGCCGCAGCACGTCGCCGGCCTGCTGCGGCTGCCGCATCAGGCTGCTCTCGGTCAGCTCCAACTGCAGGCCATTGGCGGCCAGCCCGGCCTCGGCGCAGGCCTGCACCAGGTCGGCGACCAGATCGCCATCGAAGAACTGCAGCGCCGACACGTTCACCGCCACCGGCAGGTCCGGCCATCCGTGCTCGACCAGGGCGCGACGCGCCCGCGCCGCCGCGCGCATCACCCAGCGCCCCAGCGGCAGGATCAGCCCGGTGTCCTCGCACAACTGGATGAACGCATCCGGCGCGATGAAACCGCCATCTGCGTGCGGCCAGCGGATCAGGGCTTCCAGTTCGCGCGGCGCGCCGCTGACGGCGTCCATGATCGGCTGGAAATACAGCTCGAACTCCTGGCGCTCGATCGCCTGCTGGATGCGCCCGGCCAGGCGCAGGCGTTCGCCGGTGCGCGCGGCCATGGCGCGGTCGAAGCGCACCAGGCTGCGGCCCTCTGCCTGCGCCGCATGCGCGGCCTGCGCGGCGCTGCCGATCGCCTCGTCGGCATCGGCGGCATCGTCCGGACACAGCGCCACGCCGATGTGCGCCTGCAACTGCTGAGCGAATTCGCCGCCCTGCACGGGTGCGTACAGCGCCTCCTGCAGCGCCTGCAAGGCCAGCGGCAGGGCCTGCGGGTCCAGGATCGCCAGCACGAAGTCCTGCGCCGGCTGGTGCGCGCTCAGCCCGAAGCGCTCGCCGAGCGCGCGGATGCGCTCGGCCACTGCGCAACGCACTGCATCGCCGACGGCGCGGCCGAGGGTGTCGCCGATCAGGGCCAGGCCACGCACCTGCACGTAGGCGATGGCGTAGCCGCCACGCTGCGCGCGCAGGGCTTCGGCCAGCGCCCGCGGCTTGAGCAGGCCGGTGCTGAATTCGTGGCGTGCGAGATAGGCCAGTTCGCGTTCGTGGGCCAGGCGCTCGGTGACGTCCTCGGCCAGGATCAGCCGCGCCGGCACGCCGCCGAACTCCAGGTCGGCGCTGTGGATGCACACCGACAGCAGGCTGCCGTCCTTGCGCCGATGCGTCCACACGCTCGGCGCGTCGAAGCCCTCGCGCGGTTTGCGCACGTCCTGCAGCAAGCGCTCGGCATCCTCCGACGGACGCAGATCGCGCAGGTCCATCGCCAGGAATTCCTCGCGGCTGTAGCCGTACTGGCGCACCGCGGCCTGGTTCACTTCCAGGAAGCGCAGACTGTCCACGGAGAACACCCAGTACGGCAACGGATTGCGATCGAACACCAGGCGGAACTGGCGCTCGGCATCGAGCAGGCGCGCGTGCGCCGCCACCCGGTCGCTGACATCCTGCACCGCGCCGGTCATGCACACGCCCTCGCGGGTGTGCACCAGCGCGCCGCGCGCGGCCAGCCAGCGCAGGCGTCCATCGGGCAGGTGCATGCGATAGACGGTGTTGTAGTCCGCGCGCCCTTGCGCCGCGTCCTCGTACAGCTGCGTCACCCGTGCGCGATCCTCGTCGTGGATCCGCGCCAGGAACGCCTCGATGGGCAGTTGCATGCGCTGCAGGCCGAACATCGCGCCGGTCGGTTCGGACAGGCGCAGCACACGCTGCGCGATGTCGACGCGCCAGGTGCCGATGCCGCCCATGCCGTGCGCCAGGCGCAGATCCTCGTCTCCGCGGCGCAGGCGCTGCAGCAGGTGGCGCTGGCGACGCTCGGCACGGCGCAGGCTGACCAGCAGATAGGCCAGGCCGAGCAGGTACAGCACGTACACCAGCGCCGCCGCCGCGGCGAACCACCACCAGCCGGACAGCGTCTCGCGCAGCCCCACCCCGGCGACTGCCAGCAACGGATACGCACCGCCGCCGCTCAGCGCCAGGATCCGCGGTGTCCCGTCGAAGACATCGCGGCGTACGCCCAGGGCGCCGCCGTGCGGCATCGGCTGCGTCAGCGCGATCGGCAGGCGTGGCTGGCCGGCCGCGAGCGGACGGCTGGCGGCCAGCAGCACGCCCTGCGCGTCGGTCAGCGCGACGATGCCGTCGCGCCCGCTGTCGGTGCCCTGCACGATGCGTTGCAACGCGGCCACCCGCCATTGCGCCTCGACCCAGCCATCGGTGCCCCACGGGACCGCCACGCGCACCACCGCCTCGCCATCGGCCAGGCGCACTGGCGGACTCACGCAGACCCGGTCGCCGCAGCGCGCGCGCGGCATCCATGCGCGCAGTTGCGGATCGCCCGTGCCGCCGAAGCGGCGTTGGCCCTGCGCATCCAGCAGGGCCACGTCGCGCAGTTCCGGGTGCCGCGCCTGCAGGCCGTGCAGCGAGGCGGCGATCAGCTCGGGCGCCCGCGCCGGCGTCTCCGCCAGCAGCGCCTGCGCGCTCAGGCCCTCGCCATGCAGGGCCTGGCCGAGATTGTCCAGTTGCAACTGCAGCAGGCGGTCGCTGCCGGTGGCCAGGGCCAGGCTCTGCCGCTGCGCTGCGGCCAGGCGGTTGTGGCGGTCCTGCGCCAACACCAGCACCAGGCCGGCGGCCAGCAGCACCGCCAGCGCCAGGCCCCAGGTCGCGATCGCCCGCAACGGCGCGCGCGTGACGCGCCGCAGGCTGTGCCGAAAGCGACGGTCACGCTTCCTGTAGGCGAGCGGGTTCGGCGGCATCGAGGGTCGGGAGTGCGGCGTAGATGCTGGATACAGCGGCCTGGGACCGGCGATCTTGACCACCCGTGACGCGATGCTGCGTTCAGCGATGCGGATAAATCATTCAGTCCGTTGCGGCCACTGCGCCAGTGCCTGCGTCGTCAGTCCTACCCGTCGGCACGCACGCGCGGCGATGCCATCGTGCAGTGCCACCCGGAACAGCGGCGCCACCTGCTGCAGCAACCAGGCCGGCACCGTCGGGCCGGTGCGCTGCAGCCGTGCCTGCCGCAGCAGGGCGCTGGCCCATGGCGGCAACAAGGCCGCGCCGGCGCCCAGGAACAGTTCGCGCGATAGTCCCGGCGCCGGCACCGGCAGGCGCAGGCCGGACAGCACCGCCAGCACCTCGCGCGAGCGCGCATCCACCCGCAGCAGCGGCCGCTGCCGCTCGAAATAGTCCAGCACCGCCGCCTCGCTGGCCGGGACGTCGCGTGCGCCCAGCGCTTCGGCCACGCGCCGGCCTTCGTCGTAGTAGCGGTCGGCGATCGCCGCCGGCACCGCGCGGCAGTAGCGGCGGTAGCCCTGCAGGAAGCCGTAGGCCTCGGTCACGTGGACCCAGGTCAGCAGCGCCGGATCGTCGGCGGCGTAGGCGCGCCCGTCGGGCGTGTGGCCGCGCACCCGCGTGTGGATCGCACGCACACGGGCGATCTGGCGTTGCGCCGCGTCGGTGGGCGCGTAGCTGGTGGCGGCGACGAACTGGGTGGTGCGGCGCAGGCGCCCGACCAGATCCTCGCGAAAGTTGGAATGGTCGTAGACCCCGGCCAGCGCCAGCGGATGCAGGGTCTGCAGCAGCAGCGCACACAGCCCGCCGGCCAGCATCCCGGGAAACTCGGCATGGATGCGCCAGGTGACGCTGTCCGGACCAAACAGGCCCACATCGCCGAGCGGCTGGTCGTAGTCGATGGCGTCGCGTTCGCGCGGGAAGGCGCCCAGCACCCAGCGGCGGATCTGCGCGGTGGCCGGAGCGGAGAGGGTGCGTAGCAGCGGGGGCATGCGCCGATGGTAGCGAAAGCGGCGCGAGCGCCGTGCGATGGCGTATGGCGCGCCGCGACCGCGCCGCATGTGCGACCGCAGCATGCACTTTGCGGCCGCTGTGCTAGAAAGAAGCTGCCTCAAGATCGCCAACCGACGTTCCGCGTCCGTCACCGCATCTGCAAGGAGCCCGTCATGCTCGCTCTGTTCAAAGGCTTGGGATTGCTGCTCGAGGACAACGCGCTGCACCAGCGCTCGTTTCCCGAACAGGTCGCGCACTGGCAGCACAAGAGCGAGGCGCAGATCCGCGAAGAGGTCGCGTTGCTGGCCAAGGCCAAGCAGCAGTGGCTGGTGGCGTCGATCATCGGCTGGCAGGCGATCTCGCTGATCCTGCTCGGCGTGATCACCGCGCAGTTGTGGCAGCACGACTACCACCTGACGTTCTCGCGCATCGTCATCGTGGTCACCTCGTGGGTGGCGATCCTGTTCGTGATCTGGTTCATCGCCAACATGTTCGACCGCACCGCCGGCTTCGAGCGCTGGCTCACCGCGTTCAACAGCCGCGAACCGCTGTCGGCCGATGCCGACACCGTGGAGTGCGTGGCCGACGCGCTGAACATGGCGCGCAAGTACCCGGAGATCCTCGCCTACAAGCGCGAGGTGGTGGCCAACCGCGAACTGCGCCACGAGGACATCCGGATCATGCGCGAGATGGGCCGCATCCGCCTGCATGCCGAACTGGTCGCCTCGCTGATCCAGTTCGAAGGCACGCCGCCCGGCGGCCAGCCCGGCGTGTTCCGCGTCGCCGGCTGAGTCGGCCGCACACGCATCTCACGCGCGCCGTCTGCGATAGACGGCGCGCCCGCCGACCACATCACGCGCGGGCGCGAATCGGGCGCAACACGCGCACAGTCGGTCGCGATCCGCGCGTCCGACGGCGTGTTCGCTCAAGCCCGCGATCGCCGCAAGGGCGCAATGCCACGACGATGCCAGCCCCCAGTCAAGCCGCACCGACCCGACGCAGCCGGCGTCGGCCGATCGCGGTGACACGGGGCATTCCCAACGCCCGTTTCGCGAAATATAATCATTCTCGATTAGAACTTTCGCCCCACGTTCTCGATGACACTGCACCCCCTCTCCTGCGCCTGCCTGCTGGGCATGGCGCTGTCCCTGCCTGCGCACGCCGCCACCGTCTCGGACGCCGACAGCGGCGCCGATGCCGCACAGGCGACCGCCCTGCCCACGGTGCAGGTGCGCGCCGACGCGCAGAGCGGCTTCCGCGCCACCGGACCGGTGCAGGCCGACAAGTCGGATGCGCCGCTGGCGCAGACGCCGTTCTCGATCACCGTGGTGCCGCGCGCGCTGCTGGACAGCCAGCAGGCGCGCACCCTGTCCGATGCCCTGCACAACGTCTCCGGGGTGGTCGCCAACACCTACGGCCGGCGCGGCTGGGACGACCTGATCATCCGCGGCCAGACCGCCTCCGACGCGCTGTTCGTCGACGGCCTGCGCACCGCCGACAGCAACCGCGTGGCCGAGCAACTGTTCGGCGTGCAGCAGGTGGAGGTGCTGAAGGGCCCGGCTTCGCTGCTGTACGGACAGGTGCTGCCCGGCGGCCTAGTCAACCTGATCAGCAAGCGTCCCGGCGCCGAACCGATGCGGCGGGTCGACCTGGGCGTGGGCAGCGACGGCCTGCGCCAGGGCAGCGTCGATCTCAACCAGCCGCTGTCGGCCGATGGCAAGGTCGCACTGCGCCTCAATGCGCTGGCGATGAACAGCGACGACCCGACCGACCACGTGTACTTCCGCAGCCGCTGGATCGCCCCCTCGCTGTCGCTGGACCTGGGCCCGCGCACCGATTTCGTGCTGCTGACCAGCTACCAGGAACGCGACTACATCCGCCAGCAGGGTCTGCCGTGGGAAGGCAGCGCCGAACCCAACCGCAACGGCAGGATCGACCGCGCGCTGTTCACCGGCGAACCCGGGCAGCGGCCGTACCACAGCCACCAGAGCCGGATCGGCTACGTGCTCGATCACCGCTTCGACAACGGCTGGAGCCTGCACCACGCCGCACGCTGGCAGAGCTTCGGCCTGGACGGCTTCCTGATCGCCAACAACGGCCTGGCCGCCAACCTGCGCACCCTGCGCCGTACCGCCACCCAGCAACAGTTCGACGGACGCACCTGGGTGCAGGACACCTACCTGCAGGGCGGCTTCGCCACCGGCACCTGGCAGCACACCGTCACCGCCGGCCTGGACGCGTTCAAGACCTGGGAATGGAACGTGCAGTCGACCTGCCGCGTCGGCAATCTCGACGTGTACGCGCCGGTCTACGGCAGCGCCGTGACCTGCCCGGCCCGCCCCACCCGCGACAACCTCAGCGTGGTGACCTCGGGCGGCCTGTACCTGCGCGACCGCATCCAGTTCGCAACGGACTGGCAACTGCTGCTGGGCCTGCGCCACGACCGCAGCCGCAACCGCAGCGAGGACCGGCTGGCCGGCAGCGACACGCGCACCGACAACAGTGCCACGACGGGTTCGGCGGCGCTGATGTTCGACGTCGGTGGCGGGCTGCGCCCGTATGTCAGCGTCGCCACCTCGTTCTATCCCAATGTCGGCGGCGATGCGCAGGGCGCGCAGTTCGATCCCGAGCGCGGGCGCCAGGTGGAACTGGGCGTCAAGATGGAAGTGAGCAGCAGCACCAGCCTGAGCATGGCGCTGTACGACCTGCGCCGGCGCAATGTGCTGCAGACCGATCCGTTCAACGACGGCTACAGCATCGCCGTGGGCGAACAGCGCAGCCGCGGCCTGGAGCTCAACGCCGCCGCCGACCTGGGCAACGGGTTGAGCCTGTTCGGCGGCTACGCCTACACCGATGCGGTGGTCACCAATGACGGTGGCCAGCGTGTCAGCAGCGTCGGCAGCCGCCTGAACAACGTGCCGCGGCATAGCGGTTCTGTGTGGCTGCAGTACACCGCCCACGGCGCGGTCGACGGCTGGAGCGTCAGCGGCGGCGCCCGCGCCGAAGGCGAGAAGACCGCTTACGGCCATCGCATTCCCGGCTACCTGGTGTTCGATGCCGGCCTGGGCTACCGCCAGGGCCATTGGCGCTACGCGCTGAACCTGAAGAACGCCTTCGACCGCGACTACTTCACCGGCGGCCTGCAGCGCGCCGTGGCCTTGGGCGACCCGCGCACGCTGCTGTTCTCGGTGGGCGTGGATTACTGAGTGGGTGCGCGTCGTTGCGCACGACGCGACGCCGTTCGTGCCAGCGTGCTGTGGGATTGCGGGACAGCGTCCTGTGGGAGCGACTTCAGTCGCGACGCGAGAGGCCATCCGGCGGCTCCGTTGCAGAGGCGTCGGGACTGAAATCCCTCCCACAACGGCAGCGATCCGATTGCGACAGTCGGATGCAAGGCGGATACGGCGACGCGATGCATCGGTCGACCTCGCATCCGGGTCGCGGCTGAAGCCGCTCCGACGGCGCCGATCTTCGGACCGCAACGAGGCATCGCGCAGGAGCGGTTTCAGCCGCGACGCATGACGCTGTCCGACGGCTCTGCGGCAATGCCTCTCAACGGCTGCAGCCGCGACGCGCGACGTCCGACAGCTCCGCGGTAATGCCCGTGTGGGAGCCACTTCGGTCGCGACGCAAGACGCCATCCGGCAGTTCCATTGCAGACGCGCCGGGACTGAAGTCCCTCCCACAACAGCCGCGGCCATCGTGACATCGCTGGATGTGTCGGAAGATCGTATCGACCAGCCGTTCGCTATCGCCTCTCACTCGCGCCCGCAGGCCGACGCCGGCGCATCCGACACCACGCACTGGCGGAAGTCGCGTGGCAGCCCGGCGATCTCGCGGCGCTGACCGATCGCCAAATCGAAGGCCTGCAGCACGCGCGGATTGCAGGCAGCGCCATCGCCGCCGCTAGCCTGCGGCGATGCCGTGCAGGCGGCGTAGACCTGGTAGTGGCAGCGCCCGCTGCGGCTGTCGATGCAACGGAACGTGGCCAGGCCACCGCGATACGTAGTGCGGCTGAAGAGCAGCGGCACGCCGCGTTCGCTGGCCTGCACCACGGTCTCGCGGCGGGCGCCCATGGACAGGTCGAGATCGGCATGTCCCTGGCAGCCGAACAGGCCGAGCAGGCACGACCACAGCACGGAGAGCAGACGCATGGCGGAGATTCCTTGTTCCAGTGCGAAGCGAGGGGATGCGCGGCTACATGCCGCGGAACAGGCTCATATACGGCTGGCTGACGGTCAGGACCTCGTCGCGGTGGCGCAGCTTCAGCCGGCCCTTGCCGGTGTCGTCGCGCACCACCGAGGCCACCGCCTTGAGGTTGACGATGGTGGAGCGGTGGATCTGCCGGAACGCCGCCGGATCGAGCACGTCCAGCAGCTCGCGCAAGGAGGTGCGCAGCACCGCCTCGCCATCCCGGGTGAGCACCGTGGTGTACTTGCTGTCGGCCTGGAAATACAGCACGTCGTCGAGCAGGATCAGCCGCGTCTCGCGGCCGCTGCTGGCGGTCACCCAGGCCAGCGGCGGCGGCGCCGACGGCGCGGCCGGGCGCTGCTGCAGACGCTGCAGCAGCGCGTCGAGCACCGCCGGATCCGGCCCCTGCGCCGCCCGTGCCTGCAGCCGCTGCACCGTGGCCTGCAGGCGCTCGCGCACGATCGGCTTGAGCAGGTAGTCCACCGCGCCGTGCTCGAACGCGTCGATGGCGTACTGGTCGTAGGCAGTGACGAACACCACCTGCGTGTGCGGGCTGAGTTCGCCCAGCGCACGCGCCACCTCGATGCCGCTCAGCCCGGGCATGCGGATGTCCAGGAACGCCACCTGCGGGCGCAACTCGGCCAGCCGCTCCAGCGCGCTGGCGCCGTCCTCGCACTCGGCGACGATGCGCAACTCCGGCCACACCTCGCCCAGCAGCGCGACCAGCGCATCGCGCAACAGGGTTTCGTCCTCGGCGACGATCGCGTCAGTCATGGTGCGCTCCCGTGTGCGTCGCCACCGGCGCCGGCAATGGCGGCGGTGGCGGCGTCGTCCCCGCCGGCCACGGCAAGGTGATGGTGGCGGCCACACCGCTGGGGAAGTTGGAGACGATGGCGAAGCTCGCCGCGCCGGCATAGGTGAGGCGCAAGCGCTCGCGCAGGTTCTTCAGGCCGATGCCGGTGCCGCTGGACTGGGTGTTGAAGCCCAGGCCGTCGTCGGCCACGGTCAGGGTGACGTGGTCGTCGACCGCGCGCGCCAGGATCCAGATGGTGCCGCCGCCGGGCTTGGGTTCCAGCCCGTGCTTGATCGCATTCTCCACCAGCGTCTGCAGCATCATCGACGGCAGCGGCAGCGTCTTCATCGTCTCCGGCACCTGCACCTGCAGTTGCAGGCGCGCGCCCATGCGAATGCGCAGGATCTCCAGGTAGGCCTGGGTCCGCTCGAGTTCGTCGCCGAGCGAGCTCATCGCGTCCTCGGTGCTGGGCAGCGAACGCCGCAGGTACTGGATCAGATAGCCCAGCATCAGGTCGGCGCGCGGCGGATCGGTCCGCGCCAGCACCTGTGCACTGGCCAGCGTGTTGTAGAGGAAGTGCGGCTCGACCTGCGCGTGCAGCAGGTTCAGCCGCGCCACGGTCAGCTCCTGCTCGGTGGCGGCCTGTGTGGCGGCGGCCTGCTCGTCGCGGCGCAGCTCGGCCACGCGCCGGGCCAGCGCACGACCCAAGGCTTCGGCGTTCTCGTAGTTGCTGCCCTCGTCGACCGCGAACAGGTCGATCCAGGCGCTGGCATCCGGCTCCAGAAGCAGGGTCAGGCTGCTGGTGCCGGTGCCCGGGGTCACTGTCGCCAGCACCTGGTTGCGCTTGACCGCGAAGCGCGCGGCCAGGTTCCAGCGCGACGGCGGGCGGCCGTTGTACGGATCGATGCGGCGCACCTTGGCGCGCACCTGCAGGCTGTCCAGCGTGCTTTCCACCTCCTCCACCCGCGGCAGCTCGCGCACCGCCGCATCCAGCAGTGCGAACGCCTCATGGGTGTCCAGCGGGATCTCGATCTGGCGCCGCTGGCGGCTGGCCAGGGTGCCCCAGTCCAGGCGCCCGGCGATCAGCCAGACCTTGCGCAGGTGGGTGATGCCGGCGATCAGCGCCGACAGCATCAGCAGCATCGCCAACAGGCCGAACAGCCAGCCCGGCCCGGAGTTCATGCCGTAGAACAACCCCGCCCAGACGAAGGCGGCGACAACCACCGCCACTGCCCAGGCGCACAACAGGCGAACGAGGAAGAACAGGCTGGCGAGCATGGCGGCCGTGGACTGGGAAGTTCCGGCGAGGATAGCCGCGGCGTCGCACGGCGCCAGCGGCGTGCGACGAAACCGCCGCTGGCGAGGATGGGACCGGGCCTTGGCAGGACGAAACCGCAGCCCATCTGCACGCCGAGGCGGCGGCGCCATTCCAGGCGACAGCGCGCCCTACAGCCGGCTCACGCTCCGGATGCGGATCTCGCTGCTGTCCACGCCGTGGCGTTGCGCCGCCTGCGCCCGCATGTGACACAGCAGCCGCTCCGGATCCAGCGGCGCCGGCTCGGCCCAGGTGTGCGCCAGGGTGCCCCAGGCCACGCGCTGGCCGAAACTGTAGGCCTCGTAGTCGGCCAGGTAGTGGCGCGCGCGCTCAGGTGCCGACGTGGACATCGCCTTCGTAGCCGTTGCAGCCCAGGTGTTCGAGCGCGATCGACAGCGCCAGCGCGTAGCCCTGCGCGCAGTAGCCGCCAACCTGGCCCAGCCGCTGCACCGACGCCGCGCACAGGCAGGCTTCGCGGCGATCGCTGGCATCGTCGTGCACTTCCACGTAGGGCCGGCGCAGGTGCGCGACCGCGTCCGCGGTGACGGCGCTGTCCGAGCACGCGCCCGGATCCAGCAGCAGCATCTCCACCCCGGCCTGGTCGGCCTGGGCCAGCGCCTGCAGCAGTTCGCGCTCGCTGGCGCAGCCGCGCACGGCCAGGGTCTTGCCGGCGCGGCCGGCATGGGCGAGCAATTGCCGCATCACCGGTGGGGCGATGCGGGCCGGGCGGCCGCGATGGCCGGCCACGCAGTCGGGGCCACGGAGCAACAGGATCGACATGGCGGCGCCCTCAGTTGGCCAGCGCCGCGCGCGCGCCGAGCCGGCGCTGCGCCACGCCCAGGGCGATCGCGTAGCTGTCGGCGAGCGCACCGTTGGCGATCACCGTCAGCAACGGCATGTGCCGCGGATGCAGCAGCGGTTCCAGCGCCTGCGCGCTGGCATCGTGCACCTCGATGTACGGATGGCCCAGCGCATCCAGCGCCGCGCACAGCTGCGCGCCATGGTCGGCCAGCTCCGACGCCGGCAACTCACCGGAATCCAGCAGCACCAGCTCGGTGTCGTCGCACGCGCCTTGCTGCAGCCGCGCCACGATCTGCGCGGCATCGGCACAGGCCACCGGCACCACCTGCGCGGCATGGGAAGCGGCCAGACACTGCGCCGCGGCGATGGCCGACGCATCGCGATGCGGGCCCTGGATCAGCAGAATCGACATGGAACACATCCAACGGAAAGGACGTGGCGCAGTCTGCGCGCGCGCCGCGTAAGCGTTCCATGGCGGAAGTGGGCCTGGGGCGTAAAGCTTGCGTAAGGCGGGAATCGGGAATGGAGAATCGTTGAGCGCAAGCCGGGAACGTTCAGCCAACGACATGCCGCTTTTCCGATTCCCCATTCCCCAATCCCCATTCCCGGCTTTATGCGATCATCCCCCGCTTCCCGCCGCCGCCGGACCCGCCATGACCCAAACCGCCCTGCGCCGCGATGTCGGCCCGTTCGCCCTGATGCTGACCGGCCTCGGTTCGATCATCGGTTCCGGTTGGCTGTTCGGCGCCTGGCGCGCCGCCGGGCTGGCCGGCCCCGGTGCGATCTGGGCCTGGGTGCTGGGCGCGGCGATCGTCACCACCATCGCCCTGGCCTATGCCGAGCTGGGCGCGATGTTCCCCGAGTCCGGCGGCATGGTCCGCTACAGCCACTACTCACACGGCTCGCTGGTCGGCTTCATCGCCGGCTGGGCCAACTGGATCGCGATCGTGTCGGTGATCCCGGTGGAGGCCGAGGCCTCGGTGCAATACATGGCCTCCTGGCCCTGGCAGTGGGCGCAGGATCTGTACGTGCAGCAGCCCGGCGGCGCCGGCGAGCTGTCGGTGCCCGGCCTGTGCATCGCCGCGGTGCTGGTGCTGGTGTACTTCCTGCTGAACTTCTGGAGCGTCAAGCTGTTCGCGCGCTCCAACAGCCTGATCACCGTGTTCAAGCTGGTGGTGCCGGCGCTGACCGGCGTGGCGCTGATCGCCAGCGGCTTCCACAGCGAGAACTTCAGCGTCGGCCTGCACGGCGGCAGCCACACCATCGACTTCGCCGCGGTGCTCACCGCGGTGGCCACCGCCGGCATCGTGTTCAGCTTCAACGGCTTCCAGAGTCCGGTGAACCTGGCCGGCGAGGCGCGCAATCCCGGGCGCAGCATCCCGTTCGCCGTGCTCGGCTCGATCGCGCTGGCCACGGTGGTCTACGTGCTGCTGCAGGTCGCCTACCTGGGCGCCGTGCCGCCGGACCTGCTGGCCAAGGCCGGCTGGCACGGCATCGACTTCCGCTCGCCGTTCGCGCAGCTGGCGATCATCGTCAACCTGCACTGGCTGGCGATGCTGCTGTACGTGGACGCCTTCGTCAGCCCCAGCGGCACCGGCATCACCTACACCGCCACCACCGCGCGGATGATCTACGGCATGGAGCGCAACGGCACCATGCCCAAGGTGCTGGGCCGGATCCATCCGACCTGGGGCGTGCCGCGCCCGGCGATGTTCTTCAACCTGCTGGTGTCCTACCTGTTCCTGTTCTTCTTCCGCGGCTGGGGCACGCTGGCGGCGGTGATCTCGGTGGCGACGATCATTTCCTACCTGACCGGCCCGATCAGCGCCATGGCGCTGCGCAAGCATGCGCCGGAGATGCACCGCCCGCTGCGCATCGCCGGCCTGCCGGTGCTGGCCGCCGCCGCCTTCGTGCTGGCCACCGAACTGCTGTACTGGGCGCGCTGGCCGCTGACCGGCGAGATCATCCTGCTGATGCTGGTCGCCTTGCCGGTGTACGCGTACTACCAGCAGCGCGACGGCTGGAAGGATTTCCGCCGGCACCTGCGCGGCGCCAGCTGGCTGATCGCCTATCTGCCGACCATCGCCCTGCTGTCGTGGGCCGGCAGCACCACCTTCGGCGGCCACGGTTACCTGTCCTACGGGCCGGACCTGGTGGTGGTCGGCGTGGTCGCGCTGGGCTTCTACTTCTGGGGCGTGCGTGCCGGCTGGCGCACCCCGTCGCTGCAGCAGGCCAGCGGCGGCTGAGCCGCGGCGGCGCTCAGCCGCCGCGCAAAGTTTGCAGCGCGCGCGACAGCAACGTGGCGCCGCTGAAGCCGGCCAGCGCGCACAGCCCTGCCGCGGCGGCCAGCGCACCGATCTCGGCATGATCGCCGAACAGCGCGATCGCCGAGCCGATGCACGCTGCCGAGAACCCGGCGCCGACCAGACCGATGCGCAGATGCGCGCGCCAGCCGCGCAGATGCGGCCAGGCGCGTACTGCGACCAGGCCGGTCAGCAAGGCCGGCAAGACGCCGAACAGGTAGGAATACAGCGCGATCCCCAGCAGCATCAGCAGCCCGCCGCCGATGTCACCGAGGTGAGCGCCGCCCCAGAGCCACGCGACCGCCATCATCGGCAGCAAGACCGCCGCAGTCCCCAGCGGCGGCCCTACCAATGGGAACGCCACGGCCACGCCGAGGTAGACCAGCCAGCGCGGCAGCGGATCGCTCCCCGCGTCGGCGCCCATCGGATCGGCGCCTTCCGCGCCCGCACCCGGCGGCGGATCCGCCGCCGCCTGCGGCGCAGGCGGCACTGGGGCGCGACTCACTTGGCGGGCGCGGCTTGGCGCTGTGCGGCGCTGGCGTCGCGGGTGGCGCGGAACTCGGAGTCGCGGCTCCAGTTCGGCCACTGCGTCGAATTGGCCAGTTCCTCGCCCAGCGTGTACAGCACCTGCATGTCGCGCGCGGCGCCGGCGAAGGTCCAGTTCGGCTGCCACTCGTCGCCGGGCTGGTGGTAGCGCTTGGCGGTGTAGTCGTCCGAGGCGGCCTTGCCGGCCGCCACGCCGCCGTCCACCCAGTCCTGGCCGGCGGCGAAGGACAGCGCCGGCACGCCGCGCTTGGCGAAGGAGAAGTGATCCGAGCGGAAGAAGTAGCCGGCTTCCGGCTTCGGATCGGGCGTGTAGCGCAGGTCCCAGCCCTTGGCCACGCGCTTGAGGTCGTCGAGCAGTTCCAGCTTGGCGGTGCCGTAGATGCCGAAATCGCGCGAGGGCCCGAACGGGCTCATGCCGTCCATGTTGATCACCGCCACCGTGCGCGCCAGCGGATACAGCGGCTTGGAGGCGTAGTACTCCGAGCCGAGCAGGCCCTTCTCCTCGGCCGTGACCGCCATGAACACCACCGAGCGCTGCGGCGCCGGGCCCTTGGCGAAGGCGCGGGCCAGTTCCAGCAGCGCGGCGACGCCGCTGGCGTTGTCCAGCGCGCCGTTGAAGATGCGGTCGCCCTTGGCGTCGGGTGCGCCCACGCCCAGGTGATCCCAGTGCGCGGTGTAGATGAGGGTGTCGTCCGGCCGGGTCTTGCCGGGCAGCCGCGCGACCACGTTGTGCGAGGTGATCACCTCCGACTTCACCGCGTAGTCGGCGTACAGGCGCTCGCCCTTCAGCTCCACCGGCTTGAAGTCGCGCGATTGCGCCTGCTTCTTCAGCGCATCGAAATCCAGCCCGGCGCGCTTGAACAGGTCCACCGCCAGGTCGCGCTGGATCCAGCCCTCCAGCTCCGGGTGCACCGACTTGGGATCGTCGCGGACCACATCGAACATGCTGTTGGTATTGGAGTTGGCGACGGTGGCCCAGCCGTAGGACGCCGGTGCGGTCTCGTGCACGATCAGCACGCCGGCCGCGCCCTGCCGCGCGCCTTCCTCGAACTTGTAGGTCCAGCGGCCGTAGTAGGTCATGCCCTTGCCGTCGAACGCACCCTTGCCGGTCTCGAAATCGGGGTCGTTGATCAGCACCACCGCGATCTTGCCCTTCAGGTCCACGCCCTTGAAGTCGTCCCAGCCGCGCTCGGGCGCCTTGACGCCGTAGCCGACGAACACCAGCGGCGCGCCGTCCAGGGTCACCTGGCTGCTGCCGTCGAGCGCGGCGCGCACGGCGATCTGCTGGCCCTGGGTCAGGGCCTGGCGCTGGTCGCCGCTGGCGATGGCCAGCTGCGGCGTACCGACGATGTCGGCGCGGCGCAGCGGCACCGCCTGGGTCCACAGGCGCTTGCCGTCGCGCAGGTCGCCGCCGGGCTGCAGGCCGGCCGCCTGGAACTGCGCGCTGAGGTAGGCCACGGTCTTCTCCTCGCCCGCCGAGCCCGGGGCGCGGCCCTCGTAGGCGTCGGAGGCCAGTGTCTTGACGTCGGCGGACAAGCGCTTGGTGTCGAAGGTCGGTGCGGGCGGCGGTGCCGCCAGGCTGGCGCCGGACAGCGCAAGCGCCAGCAGGCTCACGATCGGTCGTTTCACGGAGTTCCCTCGGCAGACACAAAGAACCTCGAGTGTAGCGGCGCGGCCAGGCGATCGGCAGGGGCCGGGGGCCCTTCGGGCGCGCGGTCCTTCGAGCACTGATGTCCTGGGACGCACCATCATCCGCGCGCACGCCGCCTGCGGCTGCGCGTGCGGCAGGGACGCGCGAGGAAATGGACGCTCGCCCGGGACTTCCGTGGCTGGAGCCCGCGGGCCGGCTGGCGCCCTGCGGCCGCAGGCCAGCACCGGCCGGGCCGCGGCAGCGCTCAGCGTCCGCGCAGCCGATCCAGCGCCAGCGAGAGCAGCATGGCGCCGACGCCCCCGGCAAGCACGCAAGATCCCAGCCAGCTGCCGGGCTCGCGGAACGCGTCGCGGTGGCTGTTGATCCAGGCGATGAGCGCACCGACGCAGACGGCCGACATGGCGGCACCGATCACCCCCACCAGCAGATGCGCGCGCCAGCCACGCAGGCGGGGCCAGGCATAGGCGGCGAACAGGCCGGTCAACAGCCCCGGCAACGCGCCGAAGATGCAGGACATCAACGCCATGAGCAGGAGAAGCGGCAGCGCATCGCCGAAGCCGCCGGGCTGCCCCCGCGTCCAGAAAAACGCCAACGGCAGACCGACGACCAGCGTGCCCAGGAGCGGCCCGACGATCGCGAACGCCAGCACCACGCCGCTGCGGACCAGCCAGCGCGGCGCCCCATTGCCCGGGGGCACGCCATCGGGCTGCGCGCGCGCAGCGGCTGCGGTGTCCGCCGGGGCGACCGCCGCAGCTTCGTCCATCCGTGCCGCCGCGGCCCCGGCGGCAACCGCCGGGGCTGGCGCCGGCGCTGCGGACGGCGGTAGCGGTTCCCGACTCACGGGCGCCGCGCTGCGCCGGCGACGCGGCGCGCGCGGAAGGCGGAATCGGGGCGCCAATGGGGCCACTGCACCGCGAAGGACAGGTTTGGACGTTGCACGAAGATCCCTCTCGGCAGGCATGAGCGGCCGAGTGTAGCGAGGCGGCCGCGGGACCGGCGAGGGCCGGGCACCCGCCAGACGTGCGCTGTCGCAAAAATTTATTGTGATAAACCGCTCAAATACGAACCTGAACATGCTCTAATGCCGCGCTCGCGTATCACGGGGCCGCGCCGATCCGGTGGCCACGCCGATCCGCGTGCCCCTCCCGGCTTCCACCCGAGCCGGGCGCGGCGCCCGTTGCCCCTACCCTCATCTGGGCCGCTCCGACTGCGGGGCCGGCCCGCTTCCGGAGACCTGCAGAGATGTCGATGTCCCCTCTCACCCGCATCACCCGTTGCGTGCTGGCCGCCGCGCTGCTGGCCGCCAGCGGTTCGGCCTGGAGTTACGCCGTCAGCAAAGGCACGGTGGTGGACGACCGCGGCAACGCGGTGCAGCTGCGTGGCGTCAACTGGTTCGGCTTCGAAGGCAGCGCGCACACCGTGCATGGCCTGTGGGCGCGCAACTGGAAGGACATGATCACGCAGATGCAGGGCCTGGGCTTCAACGCCGTGCGCCTGCCGTTCTGCCCGCAGACCCTGCGCGGCGTCGCGCCGACCAGCATCGACTACGGCCGCAACCCGGACCTGCAGGGCTTGAATTCGCTGCAGGTGCTGGACAAGGTGGTCAACGAGTTGAGCAGCCGCGGCATGTACGTGCTGCTGGACCACCACTCGCCCGATTGCCAGGGCATCTCCGAGCTCTGGTACACCGACTCCTACAGCGAGCAGCAGTGGCTCAGCGATCTGACGCTCGTGGCCAAGCGCTACGCGTCGGTGCCGGGCGTGATCGGCATCGACCTGAAGAACGAGCCGAACGGCCGCAACACCTGGGGCACCGGCAACCTCAAGACCGACTGGAACAAGGCGGTCGAGCGCGCCTCGGCGGCGGTGCTGAAGGTGGCGCCGAAGTGGCTGATCGTGGTCGAGGGCATCACCGACAACCCGACCTGCTCCAGCAGCTACGGCTACTGGTGGGGCGGCAACCTGGAACCGCTGACCTGCACCAAGCTCAACGTGCCGGCCAACCGCCTGCTGCTGTCGCCGCACGTGTACGGCCCGGACGTGAACTGGCAGCCCTACTTCGGCGACAGCAGCTTCCCGGCCAACATGCCGGCGATCTGGGAGCGCCAGTTCGGCCAGCTGACCCAGCTCGGTTACACCATGATGATCGGTGAGTTCGGCGGCAACGAAGGCCGCAACCAGGCGCAGGACCCGATCCTGCAGAAGGCGCTGATCGACTACCTGATCAAGAAGAACATCCGCAGCGGCTTCTACTGGGCCTGGAACCCGAACAGCCGCGACACCGGCGGCGTGCTCGACGACGACTGGACCACCGTGCGCACCGAGAAGATGACCGGGCTCAAGCGGCTGTGGGGCGACACCAGCGGCACCACGCCGACACCCACTCCGACGCCCACGCCCACCCCGGAGCCGACGCCCACCCCGACCCCCACGCCGACTCCGGCCCCGGGCAGCGCCAGCTTCAGCACCAAGGTCATCGTCGACAGCGACTGGAACGCCGGCTACTGCGAACGCGTGCAGGTGACCAACAGCGGCAGCGCCACCGGCAACTGGGCGGTCACCCTGTCCATCAGCGGCACCGTCAACAACCTGTGGAACGCCACCTGGAAGCAGTCGGGCACCACCCTCAGCGCCAGCGGCGTGGACTGGAACAAGACCCTGGCCCCCGGCGCCACCGCCGAGTTCGGGTTCTGCGCCGCCCGCTGAAGACGGCGCCATCGCCCCGCGCAGCGCGCGGGGCCCAACCTCAACGGCAGCGTCCCACGACGCTGCCGTTGGCGTTTTCACCAGGTGACGGCGCGCCCGTGGACATCACCACAGCACCTGCGCGCAATCCGTGGACAAGCCCGTCTTCTGCAACGGCAGTCACGGCCGCCATGGCGGACACTGCCGATCATCGCCGCCAAGTATCCGCCCCCTTGGCCGGCGCACTCCGCACCGGCCACCCTCGGAGCATCGCGATGAACCGATCCCTGCATTCCCGCATTACCCGCTGCCTGCTGGCCGCGGCGCTCGTGGTCGCCAGCGGCTCGGCCTGGAGCTATGCCATCGACCAGGGCAAGGTGGTGGACGACGCCGGCAACGCCGTGCAATTGCGCGGCGTCAACTGGTTCGGTTTCGAGACCTCGCAGCACACCGTGCACGGCCTGTGGGCGCGCAACTGGAAGGACATGATCACGCAGATGCAGGGCCTGGGCTTCAACGCCGTGCGCCTGCCGTTCTGCCCGCAGACGCTGCAGGCGGTCTCGCCCGGCAGCATCGACTACAGCCGCAATCCGGACCTGCAGGGTCTGAACTCGCTGCAGCTGCTCGACAAGGTGATCAACGAACTCAGCAGCCGCGGCATGTACGTGCTGCTCGACCACCACACCCCGGACTGCAACGCGATCTCCGAACTCTGGTACACCGGCAGCTACAGCGAGCAGCAATGGCTGAATGATCTGAGCTTCGTCGCCAAGCGCTACGCGTCGGTGCCTGGGGTGATCGGCCTGGATCTGAAGAACGAGCCGCACGGCGCCGCCACCTGGGGCAGCGGCAATGCCGCCACCGATTGGAACAAGGCCGCCGAACGCGCGTCGGCGGTGGTGCTGAACGCGGCGCCGAACTGGCTGATCGTGGTCGAAGGCATTTCCAACACCTCCACCTGCTCCAGCGACACCGCCCACTTCTGGGGCGAGAACCTGGAACCGCTGGCCTGCACCCCGCTGGCCGTCCCGGCCAACCGCCTGTTGCTCGCCCCGCACGTGTACGGGCCGGACGTGTCCATGCAGCCCTACTTCAGCGCCAGCAACTTCCCGGCCAACATGCCGGCGATCTGGGAGCAGCACTTCGGCCGGTTCGTCCAGGCCGGCCACGCGCTGCTGCTGGGCGAGTTCGGCGGCAAGTACGGCCAGGGCAACCCGCTGGACGTGCAGTGGCAGAACGCCCTGGTCGACTACCTGATCGGCAAGGGCATCCACAGCGGCTTCTACTGGTCGTGGAACCCGAACAGCGGCGACACCGGCGGCATCCTCAACGACGACTGGAGCACGGTGCGCAACGACAAGGTGACCCTGCTGAAGAAGCTGTGGGACGGCGCCGGTAGTGGTAGTGGTAGTGGTGGTGTTGGTGGCGAAGGCGGTAACGGCGGTGGCAACGGCGGCGGCGGAACGCCCACGCCGCCACCGTCCGGCAGCAGCTTCAGCACCAGGGTGCTGGTCGACAGCGACTGGAACGCCGGCTACTGCAACCGCGTGCAGGTGACCAACACCGGCGGCAGCAGCGGCGACTGGACCGCCACCCTGTCGATCAGCGGCACGGTCAACAACCTGTGGAACGCCACCTGGACGCAGTCGGGCACCACCCTCAGCGCCAGCGGCGTGAACTGGAACAAGACCCTGGCCCCCGGCGCCACCGCCGAGTTCGGCTTCTGCGCCGCACGCTGAGCGCGAGCACTCCGCAGCGTTCCTGAGGTCCCGCACGGCCACGCCCCCCCAGACGTGGCCGTGCGCCGTGTTGGCCCCGGCCCCGCGCCCCGCGGTGTGCCATCAGTCACGTTCCCGCCGCCGCCGCCGGCCCTCTACTGCTGGCGCACCTGTCCACTATACTCGCCCGCCCTCTCTTCGACATGTCGTGCTAT